>CANJXQ010000060.1 GCA_947478805.1 Betaproteobacteria bacterium
CGTCTCGGTGATTGTGATCGTGGGTGCGATTCGCATGTCTGTGCCCTCCTAATACTACAGACACGGCAATCGCAATTAAGTTTTAATATTTACGGCGCACTACACTAGTGCGGTGCTCACGCGCGTGCCGGAAAACACCTGCAGGAGAAGGTGAGTACAGCCAATCGCGGTTTCGTAAAAACGATTAAGCTCAAAGAATCGACGGGCCTTATGCTGGCGAATACTCTTCGGGAGGAAGCGTGACTCTACTGCCTAAATGGATTTTGTCTGTAGGTGCCGGCTTGCTCGCTATAAGCATTGCCGCCGGCGCACAGGAGTTCCCCTCCAAGCCGATCCGCATCCTCATGCCCTACACGCCCGGCACGCAAAGCGACGTGGTGGCGCGCATGCTGGCCGTGCCGCTGACCGAGCGCCTGAAGCAGCAGGTCATCGTCGACAACCGCCCGGGTGCGGGCGGCACCATCGGCATCACCGCGCTCAAGCAGTCTGCGCCCGACGGTCACACCATCGGCGTGCTGGTGTCGGCCAATGCGGTGCAGCCGTGGATCCGGAAAGACATGCCCTTCGACGTGCGCAAGGACTTCGCGCCGATCACGCTGATCTATTTCAGCCCGCTGGTGATGACGGTGGCCGACAATTTCCCGGCGAAAACCCTGGCAGAGTTCGTGGCCTACGCGAAGTCCAACCCGAAGAGGCTCTTCTTCGGCTCGATCGGCATCGGCACCACCACGCATCTTGCAGGCGAACTGCTGAACCAGGTTGCCGGGATCTCGGTCACGCACGTGCCGCTGAAGGGCTCGCCGGAACTCTATCCGCCCATGTTCAGCGGGGACGTGCACATGGCCTTCGACGGTTTCACCACGCCCCGGGCTTTCATCGAATCGGGAAAGCTGCGCGTCATCGCCGTCTCGAGCAAGCAGCGCATGTCGATGCTGCCGCAGATTCCGGCCATCGCGGAAACCTATGCGGGGTTCGACGTGGTGGCGTGGACCGGCTTTGCCGCGCCGGCCGGCACTCCCCGCGAAGCGGTCGAGCGGCTCACTTCCGAAATCCGCGCGATCTTGAACACGCCTGATTTTCGCAAGCGCATCCAGGACATGGGCGTCGAGCCGGGTGGCATCAGTTCCGCCGAATTCGTCCAGCTGATCCAGGACAACTACGAGAAGTTCGGCCGGGCGATCCAGGCTGCAGGCATCAGGCCTGAATAACTGCGTCAGGCGACTCCTGCGGCGCTGAGGCCAGCTGCAGCTTGACGCAGGTCAAGCACGCCGCCGTCGCGGGCGGTTACCGTTACGCCATGTCAGCTCGGTTTCATTCTCATTCGATGGTGCTTCTCCGGCGAGAACCCAATGACGCGCGCAGCAATCATCCGCAAGAACGCAGTGGCGCTCGCGCCGGCGCCGCATCTGCTCGACTATGCGGCTGAGCGGCAGCGGTTTTCCTGGGACGCGGTGCGCTCCGAGCTCGGCACCATGCCGGGCGGCGGCATCAACATCGGCTGGGCCGCGGTAGATCGCCACCTCGGCACGCCGGTGCGCGATCACGTGGCGTTCCGCTTCCTCGGGCGCGACGCGCACCGCAACGCACTACACAACGACAGCCGCCGCGACATCACCTATGCGGAACTCGCGCGGCTCACCAACCGCTTCGCCAATGCCTTGCGCAGCCTCGGGGTGGGACGCGGCGACCGCGTGTTCCTGCTCGCGAGCCGCATCCCCGAGCTCTACATCGCGGCGCTCGGCGCATTGAAGAACGGCTCGGTGCTCACGCCGCTGTTCTCCGCCTTCGGGCCGGAGCCCATCAAGACGCGCATGACCATCGGCGCGTGCAAGGTGCTCATCACCACCGAAGCCCTGTACCGGAGGAAGGTGGCATCCATCCGGGCGGAGCTGCCGCAACTCGAGCACATCCTCCTCGTGGGCGAAGGCGGGGCGCGCACCAGCGTGCCGGGAACGCGCGACCTCGCCACCTTGATGGAGGCCGCATCCGACGCCTTCGAGGCCGAGCGCATGTCGACCGACGATCTCGCGCTGCTGCATTTCACCAGCGGCACCACCGGCACGCCCAAGGGCGCCATGCATGCTCACGGGGCCGTTGTCACGCATTTCGCTACCGGGCGCTACGCGCTCGACCTGCATCCCGAGGACCTCTTCTGGTGCACCGCTGATCCGGGCTGGGTGACCGGCACTTCCTACGGCATCATCGCGCCGCTCCTGCACGGCGTCACCAGCCTGGTGGACGAGGCCGACTTCGATGCCGAGCGCTGGTACCGCCTGCTGCAGGACGAGCACGTGAGCGTCTGGTACACCGCGCCGACGGCCGTGCGCATGCTGATGAAGGCCGGGCCCGAGGTGGTGAAGAAGTATCGCTTCCCCGAGCTGCGCTTCGTGGCGAGCGTGGGCGAGCCGCTGAACCCCGAGGCGGTGTGGTGGGGCGCCGAAGTGCTGGGACTGCCCATTCACGACAACTGGTGGCAGACCGAGACCGGCGGCATCATGATCGCCAACACGCCGGCCATGGACATCAAGCCGGGCTCCATGGGCCGTCCGCTGCCGGGTATCGATGCCTGCATCGTGAGAAAGACCGACGCCGGATTCGAGGAGGTGATCAAGGCCGACGTGGAGGGCGAACTCGCGCTGCGAGTCGGCTGGCCGTCGATGTTTCGCGGCTACCTCAACCAGGAGGAGCGCTACAAGAAGTGCTTCTCGGGCGATTACTACCTCACCGGGGACCTCGCGCGGCGCGACGCCGACGGCTACTTCTGGTTCGTCGGCCGCGCCGACGACGTGATCAAGTCCGCTGGCCACCTGATCGGGCCCTTCGAAGTCGAGAGCGCGCTCATGGAACACCCGGCGGTGGCCGAGGCGGGCGTCATCGGCAAGCCCGACCCGATGGTGGGCGAAACGGTGAAGGCCTTCGTGTCGCTGAAGGCGGGCTACACCGCGAACGACGAGCTGCTGATGGAATTGCTCGGCCATGCGCGAAAGCGCCTCGGGGCGGCCGTGGCACCCAAGGAGATCGCGTTCCTGCCCTCCCTGCCGCGCACGCGCAGCGGCAAGATCATGCGGCGCCTCCTGAAGGCGCGCGAACTGGGGCTTCCCGAAGGCGATACTTCCACGCTGGAGGGCGGTGCATGAGCGATCCCCAACTCAAGCCCGTCGGCCTGCCCGCGCCCGAGGCACTCGCGCTATTGCGCGACATGGTGCGCATCCGTCGCTTCGAGGAGCGCTGCGCCGACCTCTACGGCCAGCAGAAGATCCGCGGCTTCCTCCACTTGTACATCGGCGAGGAGGCGGTGGCGGTGGGCGCGCTGCATGCGCTCGGGCCGGGGGACAACATCGTCGCCACCTATCGCGAGCATGGCCACGCGCTGGTGCGCGGCGTGTCGCCCGGCGCCATCATGGCCGAGATGTACGGCAAGCAGGAAGGCTGTTCGCGCGGCCGGGGCGGCTCGATGCATCTCTTCGATGCGAAGACGCGGCTCTTCGGCGGCAATGCCATCGTCGGTGGCGGCCTGCCGCTGGCGGTGGGCCTCGCGCTCGCCGAGCAGATGCAGGGCGGCTCGCGCGTGACCGCGGTGTTCTTCGGCGAGGGCGCGGTGGCCGAGGGTGCCTTCCACGAGTCGATGAACCTTGCCGCGCTGTGGAAGCTGCCGGTGGTGTTCTGCTGCGAGAATAATTTCTACGCCATGGGCACGGCGATCGAACGCTCGGAGTCGCAGACCGACCTGTGCGCCAAGGCCGCCTCGTACAACATGAAGACCCTGCGCGCCGACGGCATGGACGTCATCGCCACGCAGGCGGCGATGCGCGACGCAGTCGCCCAGGTGCGCAGCGGCGCAGGCCCCGTGTTCGTGGAATTCCAGACCTATCGCTATCGCGCGCACTCCATGTTCGATCCCGATCTCTATCGAGACAAGGCTGAGGTGGAGCGCTGGAAGACGCGCGGCCCGATCCACAACCTCTCCAACCGCATGAAAGCCGAAGGCAGTCTCACCGAGGAGGCCTTTCTCGCCATCGATGCCGAGGCGATCAAGGAAGTGGATGCCGCGGTCGCCTTTGCCGAGGCGGGCACCTGGGAACCGGTGGAGCACTTGGCGCACCACCTCTACACGGTGAATCGCGCGGAGACAGCGCGATGAAGATCACCTATCGCGAAGCGCTGCGTCAGGCCATGCATGAAGCACTGGCCGCCGATCCGCGCGTGTTCCTCATGGGCGAGGACGTGGGCCGGTACGGCGGCTCGTATGCCGTGTGGAAGGGTTTCCTCGCGGAATTCGGGCCGGAGCGCATCCGCGATGCACCGCTCTCCGAGCTGGGCTTCGTCGGCACGGCGATCGGCGCGGCGCTGGGCGGCATGCGGCCCATCGTGGAAATCATGACGGTGAATTTCAGCCTGCTTGCGCTCGACCAGATCGTCAACACGGCGGCGGTGTACCGCCACATGTCGGGCGGACAGTTCAGCGTGCCCGTGGTGGTGCGCATGGCCACGGGCGGCGGCCGGCAACTGGCGGCGCAGCACTCGCACAGCCTGGAGAACTGGTATGCGCATGTCCCCGGCCTCACGGTGCTTGCGCCGGCCACGGTGGATGATGCGCGCGGCATGCTGCGCGCAGCGCTCGCCGATCCCGACCCGGTGGTGATCTTCGAGCACGCCATGCTCTACCCCATGGAGGGCGAGCTGTCGCCCGACTGGGAGAAGGCCGATCTGCGCACCGCCAAGATACTGCGGGCCGGGCGCGACGTGACCCTGATCGCCTACGGCGGCACGGTGTGCAAGGCGCAGGAGGCGGCGCTCCAGCTTGCCGCGGAGGGCATCGAGGCCGAGGTGCTCGACTTGCGGGTGCTGCGGCCCCTGGATGACGCCACCATCATGGCCTCGGTGGGCCGCACGCGCCGCGCCGTCATCGTCGACGAGGGCTGGCGAACCGGCAGCCTCGCGGGCGAGATCATGGCGCGCATCATGGAGCAGGCCTTCTACGAACTCGATGCGCCGGTGGCGCGCGTGTGCAGCGCCGAGGTGCCGATCCCCTACGCCAAGCACATGGAAGAGGCGGCGCTGCCGCAGGCACCTGCTGTCGTCGCGGCAGTGCGGCAGCTCCTCGCCAAGGTCTGAGCGGACCATGATCGAGTTCAGGCTGCCCTCGCTCGGCGCGGAAATGGAAGATGGCACCCTGCTCGAGTGGTGCGTGAAGCTTGGCGACCGCGTGAAGAAGGGCGACGTGGTCGCGGTAGTGGACACCAGCAAGTCGGCCATCGACGTGGAGATCTGGCAGGAAGGCACCGTGGAGGAACTGGTGCTCACGCCCGGCGACAAGGTGCCGGTGGGCACGGTGATGATGCGCCTGCGCGAGGCAAGCGAGGCGGGTGCGCCTGCGGCGACGAACCCCGCAGCCGCGCCGTCACCTGCCGCAACCGCACCTGCCCGGCCGGCAGCGGCCGCTGCGAGGACCGCGCCGCCGACGACGGCACAACGGCCAGCGGAGTCACCGAAAGCGGCGGCAGCAACGCCCGTTGCAGGGGCGGGCGAGCGCCAGCGCGCCTCACCCTCGGCACGCGCGCTCGCGCATGAACTGGACATCGATCTCGCGACAGTCGCGGGCACCGGGCCGCACGGCGCGATCACGCGCGAGGACGTGGAGAAGGTGGCTGCTTCGCGCAAGGCAACGAAGGAAGCACCCGGCAGCGTGGCGACCACGAAGCCGCGGCTCGAGGCGCCAGCGGCGACTGCCGGCGGCGCGCCTGTGCGCGCGGCCACCCCGGTGGAACGGTCCCTGGCCATGCGCAGCGCCATCGCAGCCGCCATGGCGCGCTCGAAGCGCGAGATCCCGCACTACTACCTGGCCACCGAGGTGCCGATGCAGCGCATCACGCGCTGGCTGGCGGCGCGCAATGCAGGCAAGCCCATCACCGAGCGGGTGCTGATGGCCGCACCGCTGATCAAGGCGGTGGCGCTGGCGCTGCGCAAGTTCCCCGAATTGAACGGTTACTACCAGAACGGCAGCTTCGTCGCGGGCGAGGGCATCCACATCGGCGTGGCCATTTCCCTGCGGCAGGGCGGCCTCATCGCGCCGGCCATCCGCGACGTGGCCGACACCGACCTCGACGAGCTCATGCGCCGCCTCGCGAACCTGGTATCGCGCGCGCGCGCGCTGTCGCTTCGCAGCTCCGAGATGACCGACGCCACCATCACCGTGACCAACCTCGGCGACCAGGGCGTGGAACTGGTGCAGGGCGTGATTTACCCGCCGCAGGTGGCGCTGGTGGGCTTCGGCAAGGTGACCGATCGCGTGCGCGCCGTCGACGATGGCGCCATCGCCGTCATGCCGGCGGTGACGGTGAGCCTTGCGGCCGACCATCGCGCGAGCGACGGGCACCGCGGCGCGCTGTTCCTCGCCGAGATCGCGCGGCTGCTGCAGTCGCCTGAGAGCCTGGATGTCGCTGCGGACAAGATTATGAAGTGAGACTCGGCCGCCGCGCGCGTCGCCGTGCCCGATCATCGATTGACAAACCCACTGAGTGAGCCCCATGGACGAACCGACCCTGCGCAAGACCGTCTTCGATACCCTGCGCCGCATCGCCCCGGAGGTGACGCCGGCCGACCTCGAGCCTGCCGTCCCGCTGCGCGACCAGGTGGACCTCGATTCGATGGACTGGCTGAACTTTCTCATTGCCCTGCACGAGAAGCTGGGCGTCGACATTCCGGAGTCGGACTACCAGAAACTCGTGACGCTGGATGACGTGATGGGCTACCTAAAGGCCAGGTGTGGGTAATCAATACTGACGTAATAAAGTATATGTCCTTTATACACGGACATAAAGTCAGTAAATACTGCCATTGAAACGGATGTTCTCCCCGCCGCCAGGCACGTCCCGGCAGGGCGTTCGCCTAGCGGTGCTGACCTCTGAAAGCCCAACGCGTGAAGCGTTTCTCGATGAGCGCCGTGATCACGTAGAGGATGATGCCCAGCACCGCGAGCACCAGCAGCCCCGCGAACACGATGGGCACCTGGAAGGCGGACTGGGCATCGAGCATCAGCTTGCCCAGGCCCTTGTTGGCACCCACGGTCTCCGACACCACGGCGCCGACGAAGGCCAGCGTGATCGCCACCTTCAGTGAGCCGAAGAAATAGGGCATGGAGCGCGGGATGCCGACCTTGCGCATCACGTCCAGCCTCGATGCGCCGAGTGCGCGCAGCACATCCTCGAGTTCCGGCTCCGTGGTGGCAAGGCCGGTGGCGACGTTCACCACGATGGGGAAGAAGGAGATCAGGAATGCCGTGATGATGGCCGGCACCTCGCCCAGGCCGAACCACAGGATCAGCACCGGCACCACCGCCACTTTCGGGATCGAGTTGAAGCCGACCATCACCGGATACAGCGCCGAGTAGATGGCGCGATGCCAGCCCACGAAGATGCCGAGCACTAGGCCGAACACCGTGGCGATGAGAAAGCCGGCGATGGTGGTCCACAGGGTAACGAGGGCGTTATCGTAGATCGGTGCGCGGAACTGCCATAGCGCGCCGAACACGTCCATGGGCGCGGGCAGGATGGTAAGCGGCAGCTTGAAGACGCGGCACACCAGCTCCCACAGCACGAAGAGGGCGAGCGTGAACGCTGCCGGGGCGATGACCTGCACGGCGAAATCCTGGCGCGTTCTCAATGCCGTCCCCCGCCGATACCGGCGCGCAGTTCATGCACGATGGCCTGGAACTCGGGCGTGTAGGTGACTTCGAGGTCGCGTGGGCGCGCGAGTTCGATCTCGCGGCGCATGACGATGCGCCCCGGTCGGTTCGACATCACGTACACCGTGTCGGCGAGGAACACCGCCTCGCGCAAGTCGTGGGTCACCAGCATCACGGTGACCTTGCGCTGCTGCTGGATGTCGCGCAGCGTGCACCAGAGTTCTTCGCGGGTGAAGGCATCCAGCGCGCCGAAGGGCTCATCGAGCATGAGGATCTCGGGCTCATGGATCAGCGCGCGGCAGATCGATGCGCGCTGCTGCATGCCGCCGGAGAGTTCCCACGGCTGCTTCTCGGCAAAGGCGCCCAAGCCCACCGACTCGAGCAGTTTCAGGGCCTGCGCGCGGTACTTCGCCCGTTCCCGGCCGATGCGGCTGCGATGTGGCTGCACGATCTCCAGCGGCAGGAGCACGTTGTCGATGGCGTTGCGCCAGGGGAGCAGGTTGGAATTCTGGAAGGCCATGCCCACCGACTTCAGGGGCCCGGTCACGGGCCGGCCTTCGATGGTGAGCTTCCCGGAGGAGGGCAGGTGCAGCCCGGAGATGAGCTTCATCAGCGAGCTCTTGCCGCAGCCCGACGGTCCCACCACTGCGATGAATTCGCCGCGCGCAATGTCCAGGGTGACTTCCTCGATGGCGCGCACCTGCTCCGCGCCGCGGCCGTAGGCCATGGCGACGGATTGCAGGCTGACAAAAGGTTCCATCAATGCGTCTCCAGATGCAGCCCTTGCGACTACTTCATCAACCGCTGCTCGCGCGGCGGCAGGAACTGCGCGGTGAAGATGTCGGCGCTCTTGGGCTTGGCGGTGTACTTGAAGGTGAGGCCGATCTGCTCGATGGCGCGGTCCATGCGCTTCGCGTCGATGCCGCCCAATCCGTTCTTCTGCACGTCTGCCGTCACGACGTTCTTGGCCATCGCCAGTTTCAGGCGCTCCAGCTCCACGGCGCGGTTGGCGATGGGGTTGCGCTTCAACAGCGCGTCGATGGCGGCCTCGGGATCCTTCATGGTGTCCTGGAAGCCGCGGATGGTGGCCTTGACGAAGCCCGCCACCGCCTTGGGATTGAACTTCATGAAGTCGGGATTGGCGACGATGGCGTTGCCGTACAGGTCGACGCCGAAATCGCGCATGTGCAGCACCACGATGTCGTCGCCCGCGACGCCTGCGGCCTTGAGGTTCATGTAGGAAGAAAACCAGAAGCCGGTGATGGCATCGACGCGGCCCTGCGCCAGCATGGGTTCGCGCACGGGAAAGCCCACGTTCTCGATCTTGACTTTCGAGGTGTCGATCTTGTTGGCCTGCACGAAGATCGGCCACTGCGCCCAGGCGCCGTCGGCGGCGGGTGCGCCCAGCGTCTTGCCTTCGAGGCCCTTGGGCGACGTGATGCCGGCTTTCTTCAAGGTGACGATGGAGAAGGCCGGCGTGTCGTACACCATCATCACCGCCTTCACCGCGAGATTGCGCGGGTCGTCGCGATATTTCACCAGAGAGTTGATGTCGGCAAAGCCCATTTCATAGGCGCCCGAGGCGACGCGGTTGATGCCCTCGACGGAACTCGCGCCCGGGTCGATGGTGACCTCCAGCCCCTCGGCCTTGTAGTAGCCCTTGTCCACGGCCACCACGTAGGGGGCGGCCGGGCCCTCGAAGCGCCAGTCGAGCGCGAAGCGCACCGGCGTGAGTTTTTGCGCCGCAGCGGTGCCGGCAAGGAGGGTGGCGACGAGCGCGAGTGCGATGCGTGGTGCGAGTTTCATGACAGCTCCCTCGATTGGATGGGGTGGAACACGGGGTGAGAAGTGGCAAATACTGACCGAAATCGCGCGCCGACGCCAGCGGGCGCGCGGGGGTGAAAAGTATCGTGTTGCGGGGTGCGCAAGGCAACAGCGTGCAACGACCGGCGCGCATCATGGCAGGGCGTTGGGACATGTTCTTCCGCGTTCATGGACTCACTCGCCTTTTGCGCCGGCACGGAACCAGGCATCCAGCAGTTTGCGTTCGTCTTCGGTGATGCCGGTGAGGTTGCCCGGCGGCATGACGCGCGTCACGGTGCTCTGCAAGTGAACCTGCGCGGCATGGCGCAGGATCTGCTCCGGCGTCTCCAGGGCAATTCCTTTGGGGGCGGCGGTGAAGCCCGGTTGCGTGGGCTTTTCGGCGTGGCAAGTGGTGCAGCGTTGCGCGATCACCGTGCGCACGTCGCTGAACTTCACCGCAGCGGCGTTGCCGGTCGGGGGGGAACTGCGAGGCGCGATGAGCGCGGCCGCGGCCGCCAGCGCGACGATTCCCGCAAGCAGCACGGCGATGTTGGCCTGTTGCTTGTGCCTCTGCACGAACCACACGCGGATCAGCGCGCCCGCGGCGGCGATCAGCACCAGCGCGATCCAGGCCTGGGCGTGGCCGTACACGGTGGCGTAGTGCCCCGAGATCATGGTGAACACCACGGGCAGGGTGAAGTAGGTGTTATGGACGCTGCGTTGCTTGGCGCGCGCGGCGTGGGCGGGGTCGGGCGCGCGGCCCTCGTTGACGGCGCGCACCAGCGCGCGCTGGCCGGGGATGATGACGTTGGTGACGTTGCCCGCCATCAGCGTGGCGAGGATGGCGCCGAAATGGATGAAGGCGCCGCGCCCGCTGAACACATGGGTGAGCCCCCAGGCGGCGCCGATGAGCAGCACGGCGAGCACCAGCGCCAGGGCGCGTTCGTTGCGGCCGAGGGGTGAACGGCACAGGCCCTCGTACACAACGAGGCTGCCGAAGATCGCCCCGAGGCCGATGCCCACGGCCTGCCACGGCGTGAGGGCGCGAATGGCCGGGTCGATGAGATACACCTCGGCATTCATGTAATAAAGCACGATGAGCAGGGTGAACCCGGTCATCCAGGTCCAGTAGGCTTCCCACTTGAACCAGTGCAGCTCGGGCGGCAGTACGGCGGGTGCGAGGCGGTACTTCTGCGCGTGGTAGATCCCGCCGCCGTGGATGGCCCACAGCTCGCCGCCGACACTCTTCGGGTCATCGGTGGCGGAGGCGGGCGGCTTCAGGTGGTTGTCGAGCCAGATGAAATAGAAGGACGCGCCGATCCAGGCGATGCCGACGATGACATGCGTCCAGCGCAGCAGCAGGCTCAGCCATTCATGGATGTAGGCGTGCATGGCGGTTCGTGGCGCGATCCGGGCTGTCTAGGCGCCGCCGCGGAAGCAGGAATAGCCCCACGGCGTGCATTTGAAGGGCAGGTGATAGTGCTGTTCGGGGTTGTCGATCCCGAAACGGTAGGTCACCACGTCAAGGAAAGGCACGGACGGCAACGCGACGCCGGCGGCACGATAGAAGTCGGCAACGTGAAAGACCGCCTCAAAGGCGCCGGCCGCGAAGCGCGCGCCAAGCGCCGCTTCCTCGAGCAGCCCCTTGGGCGAGATGCTGCCCGCGGCGACGAGCCGGCGAACTGGAGAGAGCGCATGCAGTTCGACTCGCATGCCTGAGGCGACGAGCCCGCGCGAAACGTCAACTACATGGATGGAAATGCCGCCGCTCATGCTGTCGTCCTTCTGCTCGCCATCAAAGTGTGCTTCGGTTGCCCGCATTATGGATGATCGACGCAGGCGAATCGGGCCTCATGCGTCCGGCGCGAGAAGGCCGGGCCATGCCGCAACCTTTGCAGGCTGCCCCGGCAATGGCTCGGTTGATCTCTGTCGATCTCGCTCTGCTGAGTCGGGCTCAGTTCAGTTTGGCGCCCGAAGCCTTGACGCCGGGCTGGAACTCGATCACCTGTTTCTGCACATACCCGGTGAAGGCGGCGGCGGAGAGCTTCTGCACCGTCATTCCCAGCTCCTCGAGGCGGGCGGCGAGTTTGGGATCCGACAGCGCGTCGTTGACGGCGGCATTGAGCTTCGACACCGCCGCGGACGGCATGCCGGCGGGGCCGGAGATGCCGACGAAGTTCTCCGCCACCAGCTTCGGATAGCCCAGTTCGACCACCGTCGGCACGTTCGGCGCGATCTTGGCGCGCACCGGGGCGGTCAGCGCGACCACCCGCAGGCGCCCCTGCTTGGCGAACTCCCACACCTCCGGCAGGGTGTTGACGCCGACCTTCAGATGGCCGCCCAGCATGTCCTGAAACATCGGCGTGGAACCCTTGTAGGCCACGTGCTCCATCTGCAGTTTCAGTTCATTCTTGAACATCTCGCCGACGATGTGGCCGATCGAGCCGCCGCCGCCGGAGCCGAACGGCACCGGCTTGCCCTGCGCCTTCACCCAGTCCACGTACTGGGCCAGGGTCTCGACCGGGATCGTCGAGGAAACAAAGAACGCGTTCGGCGTCGTGCCGATCATCGCCACGTGAGTGAAGTCCTTGACCGAGTCATATGGCGGGACGTCGAACAGGAACGGCGCAATCGAGATCGGCGCGCTATTGGAGACGAAGAGGGTGTGCGCCCCGTCGTTGGCGGTAATCACGGCCTTGGCGCCGATGGTGGTGCCGCCGCCGGGCCGGTTGTCGACGATCACGGGCTGCTTCAGGCGTTCCGACAGCGGTTGGGCAACCAGGCGGCCGACGATGTCGCTGGTGCCCCCCGGCGGGAACGGTACGACCAGGTGCAGCGGGCGGCCGGGCCAGTCCTGCGCCACTGCAACAAGGGGTGTCAATGAGACGGCGGCGGCCAGGAGCGCGGCGACGGCGTGCAAGAGCTTTGTCATGTCAGCTGTTCCTTCGGGTTGATGACGGTCGCAATGTTCCAGAAATCGCGGAAATTGCACATGCGTTTCAGTGATGGCAAAGACGGTAATAGCAAAGACCGTGCCGCTTCGCTCGGTGCCGGGCTCACCAATCCGCTGCGGGTCGTGCCAGGCTGCGTAGCCTTTCGGTGACTGGTGGCAGAAAATCGCGAATGAAGATTTCCTCGGAAGACGGGCGGCGCGGGTGGCCCTTGGCGCTGACGATGAGGTCGATCGAGCGGGACAGGCGGGCTTCGTCGAGGTCGCCGATGCCGAGCACGGCACCCTCGGGGTGGCTCATTTCCAGGCCCAGCGTGCCGGCCAGGCGAGCCCGATTGGTGGTGCGGTCGATGGACGGATCGCGGCGCGCCACGGCTTCGATGCCCGCATCGATGTCGGCGGCGACATCGATCACCCCGCGATTGACCGCGCGCACGAGGCCGCGCACCAGCGCCGGCGATTGCATGGCCAGCCGGCGCGACACCATAAGCGCGGCGCCGTACAGGTCGGGGACGAGGTGGCGGAATTCGAGAAAGCGCAGCGCCTTCGCCGGGTCGATGCCGGCCTCGATGGCCGCGGCGCGCAAGGTGTTGACGAAGCCGAACAGGCCGTCCCAGCGCTGCTCGTCGACCAGTAGTCGCAGCATCTGAGTGTGCGGCAGGCTCGATATGTCGATGCCGACCTGGGTGCGGTCCACGCCGCCGGCACGCGCGAACTCGGCAAACAGTCGCATTGCCGCGTCGTTCGGATGCGCACCCAGGGTGCGCCCGGCCAGGTCGGCCGGCGCGCGGATCGGCCCGGATTGCGGAACGGCAATCGTGTAGGGCGAGGCGTTGAAGGTGGCGTAGACGGCCACCGCGTCCGGCTGAGTGCTACTGGCGGCAGCCAGTTCGATCAGTGTATTGAGGTCGCCGTAGCCGACATCGAACTCGCCGTTGGCCACGCGCGGCACCGCATTGGCGGCGGTGTCGCCGGGGGTGAAGTCGATGGCGATGCCTTCGTCGCGAAAATAGCCGCGATCCTCGGCAACAAAGAACCAGGCCTGCGGCCCCGAAACGAAAGTGTTCAGGATCATGCGCAGTCGATGCGGGGCGTCCGGTGTGGTGTTCATGGGGGCAATCGCGTCCCGATCAATGTATACGAAACTGATGATAGTGAATGTACGGGGCAATATCCGATGCGTTAAGGAAATTCAAACCGGCCATGCATCGGCGTGCACAGGGTGGGTGCACAGAACTGCGCTTGTGCACCACCGGTGGGCGTGAACCAGCGCGCTGATAGGGGCTCTTGGGCGTCCCTGATCAGCTTCCCCGATAGGTGCTATAGCTCCACGGGCTGCACAACAGTGGTACGTGGTAATTCCCCGCCGGATCAGCGATGCCGAACTGCAGCGGCACCTGGTCGAGAAAGGGCGGGTCTGGCATCGCTGCGCCTGCCATGCCCCCCAGGGCCTTGAAATACGCGCCCACGTCGAACAGCAGCAGGTACTCGCCCTTTTCCAGTGCCGCTCCTTCCAGCAGCGGTCCGCCGGTTCGCCCGTCATCGTCGGTGGTGACGGTCTTGAGCAGTGTCCAGCCGCCCGCAGTTCGCCGCGACAAGCTCACGCGCATGCCGCGGGCCGGTGTGCCGTTGGCGGTGTCCAGTACATGCGTGCTCAGGCGGCCCATGGCGATTCCTGTTCCGTTTTCAAGCAGCCGATGCCGTTAATCTTAAAAGGCGGCTGCGCGTGATGTGTCCGATCTGCTCCAGCGCCGCATGCAATTCCTGTTCCGGCGTGTTTGCCACGCGCTGCTCGAAGGCCGCAAACACCGACGCACGATCGGGGTGCAGCGCCAGTGCGATGATGCATGGAAAACCGAAGCGCTCGCGGTATGCCTTGTTCAGCGCGGTGATGCGCTCGAATTCGGGCCGGCTGAGCGACGAAATGCCAAGGCGCCCCTGTTCCGAACTGGAGTCCGTGGTCAGGGTACCTTCCACCGCCTCGCGGCCGGCCAATTCCGGATGGGCGCGGATGAGGGCGAGCTGCTCGTCGCGCGTGGCCGCCGTCACGGCGCCCATCATGGCCGCATGAAGGGCGTCGATATCGCCGAAGGGCCGCGCGGCCAGCGCGCGCTCCGCCACCCAAGGCGAATGCTCGAACACGCCCCCGAGGGTGGCGACGAACTGTGCCGGTGCGGCAGCGTTCAATCCGGCGAGCTTTGCGTTCATCTTTTCCCTGTTTGTCGTGGCCGAATGTCGCGCCGTGACTTGCGAGCATTCATTGCATGTACACTTCGACGCCATTATGCCCGCCGCCTTACCCGATCCGCAACGCATCATGGCGCGTTGCGATGCGCTTGCACGCTGCTCCGAACAGGAGGGCGCGTTGACGCGTATCTATCTGTCGCCCGAACTCAAGGCCGCCAGTGCCCTGGTGATCGAGTGGATGCGCGAGGCCGGCATGCAGGCGCGCATCGATGCCGTCGGCAATGTGGTGGGCCGCTACGAGGGCGAGCGCCCCGGGCTGCCCTGCCTGATGCTCGGCTCCCATCTGGATACCGTGCGCGACGCCGGCAAATACGACGGCATGCTGGGCATCGTCACCGGCATCGACTGCGTGCATGCGCTGGCCGCCGCCGGCCGCCGCCTGTCTTTTGCCATCGAGGTGGTGGCCTTCGGCGACGAGGAGGGCGTGCGCTTCGGCTCCACGCTCATCGGCAGTCGTGCGGTTGCCGGCAACCTGCCGGCTGCGGTGCTCGATGACCGCGACGCCGCAGGGCGAAGCCTCGCGCAAGCGCTGCGCGATGCGGGCTTCGATCCGGGTCAGGTTGCCGCCGCCGCGCGGCGTCACGACGAATTGCTCGCGTATGTGGAGCTGCATATCGAACAGGGGCCGGTGCTGGAAGCGGCGGGCCTGCCGGTGGGTGTGGTGAGCGCCATCAACGGTTTCACGCGCATGCGCGTGACGCTCGGCGGAACGGCCGGACATGCCGGTACCGTGCCCATGGGCATGCGGCGCGATGCGCTGGCTGCCGCCGCCGAATGCGTGCTGGCGGTGGAACGCATCGGCGGCGCCGTCGCCGAACGTGTCGCCACGGTCGGGCGCATCGAGGCCATGCCCGGCGCGCTCAATGTGATTCCCGGCGAAGTGCGCTTCACCGTGGACACGCGCTCGCCTTCGGATTCGTCGCGCGAAGCCGCGGTCGCGGAGATGCGTCAGGCATTCGAGAGCACTGCGGCGCGGCGCGGCCTGTCGCTACAGCTTGAAGTGCTGCAGCAGCAATCGGCGACGACCTGCGCGGAGCGCCTGCAGGCGCGGCTCGAGCGTGCCGTGGCCGCGGAAGGGATTGCCATTCATCGCCTGCCCTCGGGTGCCGGCCACGACGGCATGGCGATGAGCGCCATTGCCGATGTCGCCATGTTGTTCGTGCGCTGCAAGGGCGGCATCAGCCACAATCCCGCCGAATCGATCACTGCGGAAGACGCCGGCGTCGGCGCGCGCGTATTGCAACGTTTCATCGAGGCCTATCAAGCATGAACATCCGCAAAGCCGTCACTGCCGCCATCGTGCGCAGCCGCCGCGAGCAGGTCGCGTTCCTTGCCGCCCTTGTCAAAAAGCCCTCGGACAACCCGCAGGGCGATTGCGCGCCGCATGCGCTGATGACGGCGAAGCTGCTCGCCGACATGGGCTTTCGCGTCGAGCGTCACCCGGTGCCGGCCGCCGACGCGCGCGCCGTGGGCATGCACAGCGCCATCAACCTCGTGGTGCGCCAGCGCTTCGGGCGCGGCGGGCCGGTGATCGCGCTCAATGCGCACGGCGACGTGGTGCCGCCGGGCACCGGCTGGAGCGTCGATCCCTATGGCGCGGTGGTGAAAAAGGGCGAGATGTACGGGCGCGGTGTTGCGGTGTCCAAGTCCGACTTCGCCACCTACGCCTATGCGCTGCTGGCGCTGAAATCGGCGGCGGCCATGGGAGTGAATGCGGGAGTAAAAGCGGGCGAAAAATCGGGTGCAGGCCGTAACACTGCGCTGAACGGCACGGTGGAGCTTCACTTTACCTACGACGAGGAGTCGGGCGGCGAGATCGGCCCCAAGCGCCTGCTGGCAACCGGGGTGTCGAAGCCCGACTACGCCATCTGTGCCGGATTCGCGCACGGCATCACGACGGCGCACAACGGCTGCCTGCACCTTGAGGTGGAACTGCTGGGGCGCTCAGGCCATGCCGCGCGCCCGGAAACCGGCATCGACGCACTGGAGGCGGCCAATCGCCTGCTGACCGAGCTCTACGCGTTGCGCAAGACCTATGCGCGCACGCGTTCGGCGACTGCCGGCATCAAGAGTCCCACCCTGGTGGTGGGACTGATATCGGGTGGAATCAACACCAACGTGGTGCCGGACCGCGTCACGCTGCGCCTGGACCGGCGCATCATCCCCGAAGAGAACCCGCGCACGGTGGAGCGCGTGCTCACCGCGCAGATCCGCCGTTTCGCTTCCCGCAAGGGGATCCGCGTCAATGTGCGGCGCATCCTGCTCGCCGAACCGTTCAAGCCGGTGCGCGGTCAGGAGCGCCTCGTGGCCAGCCTCAAGGTAAACGCGAAGCGGTGCAGCGGCGAGAACATCAGGGCGAGCGGCGTGCCGTTGTATACGGATGCGCGGCACTACAGCGCGGCGGGCATTCCCACGGTGCTCTACGGGGCCGGGCCGCGCACGCTGGAGGAAGCCAACGGCCACCGCGCCGACGAGAAACTCAAGCTCACCGACCTGGCGATTGCCACCGAGGTGGTGGCGCAAACCCTGATCGACCTGCTGGAGATGCCGCGGTGACGCGGGCGCGTTTTTCCAAGGTGGCGGGCAAGGCTGCCACCAAGGGAGTCGCCAAGGGTGCAAGCAAGGGCATGCTGGCCGACTACCCGCGCGACCTCATCGGCTACGGCGAATCACCGCCGCGCGTGCGCTGGCCCGGGGGGGCGCGCATCGCGGTGCTGTTCGTGCTCAATTACGAGGAGGGCGGCGAGAACAGCGTGCTGCACGGGGATGCAGCGAGCGAATCGTTTCTCTCCGAAATCGTCGCAGCCGAGCCGATCGAGGGCATGCGCCACATGTCCATGGAGTCGCTCTACGAATATGGTTCGCGCGTCGGCGTGTGGAGGCTGCTCGCGCTGTTTCGCCGCTACGGCATTCCGCTCACCGTCAACGGCGTGGCCATGGCGATGGAACGCCATCCCGCGGTGGTCGATGCATTTTTGCGTGACGGCCACGAGATCAACAGCCACGGCTGGCGCTGGATCAACTACCAGCATGTGCCGCTCAAGGTGGAGCGCGAGCACATGCAGCGCGCCATCGAGATCCACAAGCGCCTCACCGGCGAGCGGCCGCTCGGCTGGTACACCGGGCGCACCAGCCCGAACACACGGCGCCTGGTCGTGGAGGAGGGCGGCTTCGTCTACGACGCCGACGACTACAACGACGACCTGCCCTGGTACGACACGCGCTACGCGAAGGCGCAGCTCATCGTCCCCTACACGCTGGATGTAAACGACATGCGCTTCGCATCGCCGCAGGGCTTCAATTCGGGCGACCAGTTCTACAGCTATCTCAAGGACAGCTTCGACGTGCTGTATGAAGAAGGGCGCAGCACACCGCGCATGATGTCGGTGGGACTGCATTGCCGCATCGTCGGTCGGCCGGGGCGCATCGCCGCGCTGGAGCGCTTTCTCAAGTACGTGTCGAAAAAACCCGGCGTGTGGTGCGCGCGGCGCATCGAGGTGGCGCGGCACTGGCTGGCGAAGTATCCGTATATCACGCCGAAGTCACAGAAGATATCCTGACAAAATAGTTATCATTCCGTTAGTGAACTTGAACAGATGGATAAAATACTGACATAAAGTCGGTAAATGCTAACGGATGGCGGGGGTTCGACAGACCACTGTATAAAAAGGAAAAGCGACCCCGAAGGGCCGCCTTGTTCTGCGCTTGCTGTTGAGATACTACGAGCGGGGCTCGCCCTGCTCATTGACGGTCACGGTGTTTCCGGGGCGGGTGGTCATCTGGATGCGATGCTCCTGGCCGCGAAAGTTATAGCTGACATCCCAATAGTCGGGGCGGGCCTGGCTGGACACGTTTTCGCAGCGCTGGACATCCTGGGTCTGCGTCTGTTGCCCACGACCGACGTTGGCGCCCACCGCGCCCCCTGCGACCGCACCGCCGACCGTGGCGACATCGTTGCCGCGTCCGCTGCCGACCTGGTGGCCGAGGATGCCGCCGATGACGGCACCGACGACCGCGCCTGGAACATTGAGGCCGCTTCGTTCCTGGGGAACCTGTTGCGGTTCAATCCAGCAACGCTGCTCGGGCGTTCCCATCACGGCGCGAGCGGAAGTGACATTCGCCTCGTAGACCCGCTCGTTGTTGCGTCGACGGTTGTCGTAGGCTGCTGCAGGGGGAGGTGCATAGCGTCGATCATCGATCTGCGCATTCCTGCTCACGTCGCGTACTGATGATATGCGGTCATTCAAGCCCATAGCAGCCAGCGACGGATAACGGCCCGGACGCAGTACGACGCACCTGCCGCCGAACCGCGCGTTCTCGCACACTTCCCAGCGATCACCGATCACGACGGCCGAAGAGGCGCGGTCGTTGAAACCAAACCGCTCGAAGTTGCCGACTTGCCTGTCGGTGGTGAAGTTCTGCCCTTGGAAGCCCTCGCGCTCGAAAAAGGTGATCTGTGCAGCCACGGCAATCTCGGCGGCGGGCATGGGCGCATAGCGACTGTTGTCGATTCGCGCCGTCCGGCTCACGCCCCGTACCGATGACACGCGGTCGTTCAAGCCCATGGCAGCCAAGGACGGATAGCGGCCCGGCCGCAGCACCACGCAGCGGCCGCTGTACCGGGCGTCTTCGCAAATCTCCCAGCGATCGCCGATCACGACGGCCGACGAGGCGCGGTCATTGAAGCCGAAGCGCTCGAAGTTGCGAACCTGCTGCGCCGTGGTGAAGGACCGGCCTTGGAATTCTTCGCGTTCGTAGAATGTGACGTCCGCGAAAGCTTGCGCGGAGAAAGCTACTGCGGTAACTGCCAGCGTGTTTCTTAGAGTTGCATTCATGATGACTCCTGTTGGAATGGCGCTCAAGATATTGGATATCCGAGCCAAGGTCTGTGCGAGCACGTACATAGCGCCTCTATCAGTGGCCCATGGCTCCCCCAACATCAGGGGCCATTTCGGTAATTCTGAAATGGCCTCTTGGATTCATTGCGCTGCCTTGGGCGTCAAGCAAGCGAATGTTTGCCGATGGGTGCGTTGGCGCACAGACCATCAATCCCCATTCGGTTTCAATCGTTTTGGCACGGTCCGAGGAGGGCGGTGCGGCGCCGTTGATCAGTCTCATGACCACGGTGAAGAACGAATCGACAATCTCGCATGAACAATGAAACCGTTACGATTTGCCGAAATTCCGCATGTGCATGCAGCAGAAATGGAGCAGCCTGCTGAAGCCCCGGATCCGGAAAGCGCCGCGACCGCTCAATGGCGGACCGGACATGACGGTTACAATATCGATGGTTGCTAAACAATCAAGCACCCAATGCGAAAGAAAAGGAAAGTGATGCTCATAGGGCGTCGCCCTGCGCCACCCTTCCTGTGGCTTCAGTGGCTGTGCTTCACGCTAATGCTCGTCGCCGGGAATTCGTACGCGCTCACATGCACCTCCAACGCCGGCGGCAATTGGGCAACGGCGGCAACCTGGACCGGGTGCCCCGGGCCGGCGGCCGGCGACACGGTGGTGATCAACGGAGGAACGGTGATTCTCAACACCTCGCCGCCCACGATCGCGTCACTGACGCTCAATGGCGGCGCCCTGACCATCGGCAGCAGCAATGCGGCACGCACGCTGTCCGTATCCGGCAACATCACGGTGGCCAATGGTGCAGCCGTCAACGTTGCCAACAACACCGTCACTCACATCCTCAATGTGGGCGGCAACCTCACCAACAACGGCACTTTCGATCTGCTCCGAGACCCCAACAGCCTGTGCACGATCAACTTCAACGGCGCCACCACGCAGACTGTCAGCGGCAACGGTGCCCTGACCGAGTTCTCCAATGCAACTGCGAACAGCAATCTCACGATCAACATGCCGGGGGCCACGCTCACCCAGACCGGGACGCTGAGCGTTGCCGGTAACCTTGCGGTGCTGGCGGGAACGATCACCGCGGCGAATTCCCTCTCGGTCACCGGAACCACTGCCATCAGCGGAACGCTCACGCAAATCGCAACTACCGGCACGACCACTTTCACCGGAGATGTCACTGTCAACAGCGGAGGCCTGTTGTCCGAAACTGTGGCCGAGTCGATCGCATTCGGCGGCAATCTCACCATTGCCGCAGGCGGCACGGTGACCGAATTCGGCGCCGCGACCATGTCCTTCGCGGGAAGTTTGCAGAACGACGGAACCTACACTGCGAGCACCGGAGCGCACACGTTCACCGGTTCGGCCAAATCTTTCAGCGGCGCAAGCCCGATGGCGATACCCAGCGTGTCCATCAGCGGGACATACCAGAATAACGGCACGCTCACCGTTGCGACCACGCTGGCCGGGGGTGGCACGCTGACCAACGGCTCCACCGGGATCTTGAACATCGGCGCGACGACAGTTACCCCGACACTCGTCGCCACTGCGAACGGGAATACGGTCAACTACAACCGGGCAGGGGCGCAGACTGTAAAAGCCACTTCCTATTACAACCTCAGCCTTGGCGGCAGCGGCGCAAAAACCCTGACCGGCGTATCCACGGTCGGGGGCAACCTGAGCCTGAGCGGCACCGCCACAGCCGCCACTGCGACCGCCATGACCATCGGCGGCAATGTCGACGTGGGTGGAGGCACCCAGTTTACGGTCGCCGGATTCAATATCGCGGTGACGGGCACCACATCCGTAACCGGCACCCTGACTCACGGCAGCGCGACGGGGACCAAGACCTACACGGGCAGCGTGACCATCAACAACGGGGGCACGTGGAGCGAAACGGCTGCCCCCGCCATCACTTTCGGGGGCGATCTACAGAACAACGGGACGCTGACTGCCAGCACCGGCCTGCACACGTTCACGGGATCGACCAGGACGTTCAGCGGCACAAATGCCATTGCCATCCCCAACGCGACAATCAACGGCACGTATCAGAACAATGGCGCCCTGGCGGTCGCGACGGCACTGTCCGGGGCCGGCACGTTGACCAACGGCGCGGCCGGAACGCTCAATATCGGCGGCGCTTCCGCCATATCCATCCTCAGCGCCAGTGCGCCCGGGAACACGGTCATCTACAGCGGGTCGGCGCAGACCATCAAGGCGGCGTCCTATCACCATCTGACGCTGGCCGGCAGCGGCACCAGCCCACTGGCTGGCGCCGCAACGGTGGGCGGCGCGCTGACGCTGACGACCGGGATATTGGCGGTAGGTGCCAATACGCTGACCCTCGACGGCCCCGCGATCGCCGGTGCGGGTGCCGCCGCCAACCTCGCAACGACTTCATCATCCAACCTTGTTTTCGGCGGCAGTTCCGCCGGGGTCAGTCTGCCGGGAAGCGTGACGGCGCTCAATAACCTGACGGTCAACAATAGCAACGGCATCATCTTGGGCGGCACTTCTGTGACCACCGTACTGAGCGGGGCGCTGGCACTCGGGGCGAACCAGGTCACCACCGGATCGAACATCCTCGCCATGTCGGGCGACTGCAGCGCCAACGGCGGCAATGGCAGCCTCACCCGTACGTCCGGCTATGTCGTCGGCAATCTGCGCCTGGCATTTCCCGTGACCCTGATATCCAGCACCTGCATCTATCACGTGGGCGACGGCACCGGCTACGCGCGCATGCTGCTGACAGTCGGTGCCACCATGGGAGGAACGCTCACCGGCCGCGTTGATGCGGGCGACCATCCGGATACGGTAACAAGCGTCTCCGGCATCGATGTGACGAAAAGCGCAAATCACCACTGGACGCTCACGGCGGGGTCGCTGGCGACTACCGTCAGCTATTCGGCGACCTTTCAGTTCTGCGCAAGTACGGTGTCCTGCGCGACCCCAAGCGAAGTCGATTCGGGGGCCAACACCGGAAATTTCA
>CANJXQ010000061.1 GCA_947478805.1 Betaproteobacteria bacterium
GCTGATACTTGTTGACCCCCACGATGACTTCCTCACCGCGGTCAATGCGTGCCTGGCGCAACGCCGACGACTGTTCTATGCGCAACTTGGGAACGCCCGACTCGACAGCCTTGGTCATTCCCCCCAGGGCCTCGACCTCGTCGATCACCTTGCGCGCCTCCTGCACCAGCGACGCAGTCAACGACTCGATGTAGTAGGAGCCCGCCAGCGGGTCCACAACCTTGGGAACACCCGACTCTTCCTGGATCAGGAGCTGCGTGTTTCTGGCGATGTGCGCGGAAAACGGCGTCGGGAGGGCGAGGGCCTCGTCGAAGGAATTGGTATGCAGGGACTGCGTGCCGCCCAGCACCGCAGCCAGCGCCTCAATGGTGGTGCGGATGATGTTGTTGTACGGGTCGCGACTGGTCAGGCTAACCCCCGATGTCTGGCAATGCGTGCGCAGCATCAGCGACTGCGGATCCTTGGGATCAAAGTGTTCCCGCATGAGTTCGGCCCACAGGAGGCGCGCCGCTCGCAGCTTGGCGACCTCCATGAAGAAGTTCATCCCGATCGCGAAAAAGAACGACAGCCGTGGGGCGAACTCGTCGACCTTGAGCCCGCTGGCGATCGCGGTGCGAACGTACTCAATGCCGTCGGCGATGGTGTAACCCAGCTCCTGCACGCAGGTCGCGCCGGCTTCCTGCATGTGGTAACCGGAGATGGATATGGGGTTGAACTTGGGCATGTTGCGCGCGGTATAGCCGATGATGTCCGCGACAATGCGCATGGAGGGTGCAGGGGGATAGATATAAGTATTCCGGACCATGAACTCCTTCAGTATGTCGTTCTGGACCGTTCCATTCAGCTTGGCCAGCGGCACTCCCTGCTCCTCCGCGGCGACGATATACATTGCCATGATGGGCAGGACGGCCCCGTTCATCGTCATGGACACCGACATGCGGTCAAGAGGGATGCCGCCAAAAAGAATCTTCATGTCCTCGACGCTGTCGATGGCCACGCCTGCCTTGCCGACGTCCCCCACTACCCTCGGATTGTCGGAGTCATAGCCTCGATGCGTTGGCAGGTCGAACGCCACCGACAGACCGGTTTGGCCTGCAGCAAGATTTTTCCGGTAAAACGCATTGGATTCCTCGGCGGTGGAAAATCCCGCGTACTGGCGCACGGTCCAGGAGCGCCCCGCGTACATCGTCGCCTTCGGGCCACGCACGAAGGGCGCGAAACCCGGGAGGTTTCCAAGATTCTCCATTTCTGCCAAGTCGGCCGCCGTATAGAGCGCCTTGACGGGAATACCCTCCACAGTCTGCCAAGTCAGGGAGTCAGCCGAGCCACCCTTCAACTCCTTGGAAGCCAGTTTTTGCCATTCTTCCAGCGACGGATCGCGGAACGATTTCATCCCCAATACCCCTTTATTCAATGCGCCTTGGCTCACACCGGAAAATTTGCTGCACCTGCCGCAACTTCGACCATCCCCGAAGCAAGTGAACTACGCTCCATGGCCAGGCCATCAGGCGGCGGTTCGGCCGCTCAAACGGCTCAGCAAGATCGTCCCGATGCAGATAGAAGCCGTTGTTCTTTATTGTGAATCCAACGACTCAAGTGTATCCGATGCGACACCTTCCATCAATTCTAGGCATTGTTGGGTAATCAAGATTTAACCGATTTTAACTGCCACTTCGGAGCACATTCGCTGACGTTTTGTGAACCCAGCGATGACAATCCGAAAAAGTCGCGATTGATCGCGCCACACTTGTATCCGCAAGCAGAAAACCGTCGCTCGTTTGCTCCCAAATTGCATATTGCGCCGTGTGCATCCCGACAAGTATGATTTTCCCTGCCTCGGTGCCGCCACGACGGCTGCAGGATCTTCGATATCCAGCCCTTCGTGCATCTGGGAAACTTCGGCAAGAATGCTTGGCGCAGGAATACACCCATGACGATCAGGACCGTGAGTTGCCCGCGTTGCTCCATGCCAGTGGAATGGACTGCAAAATCTCGCTTCCGGCCATTCTGCTCAGAAGCATGCAAGCTCAAGGATTTGGGAGCTTGGGCGACCGAGCGCTATCGAGTCCCCGATACCGAGCCGGCGTCGCTCGACGCCGAATCCGACTCATCAAGAACTGATTAGCCATGCGTCGCAATTTCTCGTGCACCGCGAGTGCAGACGGGGTCATCTCGGCCGTACCGACCTGCCGATAGCGGCGCCAACTACGGCGCAACCACCGGCCGTTATTGCTTCCAGCTGCCGCGAATCATTGCGATGCCGTGCGCGCCGTGGGTACGCGCTTCGTCCAGCATTTCCCGATTCATTCCGCCAATAGCGTAGACCGGGATCTCCGCGCCTTGCATGAGCGAATGAAACTCCGGCCAGCCCAGCCCAGAAGTCCCGGGGTGCGTCTGGGACTCGCACACCGGCCCCAATACTGCGAAATCCACGCCGATGGCCTCCGCGCGCCTCAAGTCCTCTTTCGAATGACAGGAAGCCGCGCACCATGGAACATCGGGCCTGTCTTGCAATTCCGCCACCTGCCCTGAATTCAAGTGCACGCCATCGGCGCCCAGCATGTGCGCCAAGGCGATGTCCGTGTTGATCAGCACCGTTGCGCCAAACGGTCTGCATAGCTCGATAACCCGCGCCGCAAAACTCCCCAGATCGTCACGGTTCAAACTCTTTTCCCGCACCTGTACCAGACGCAACCCCGCGACCAGACGCGCCTGGAGCCGCTCAAGGAAACGCGCCACACCCAAGGCGCCGGCCTGCGTGATTGCGTATTCATCCGGCAGCCGCAAGGCTTTGAGCACAGGCCCGTTGGCGGGCAGGACGGGAGCAACGCCGACCGCCCCGGCGTCTTCCCAGCTGAACAGCTGGTGCTCCATGGACTGCAACTCCCCGCGCCATGCCAAGACTCGAAAAAAATTCAGGTTGACGGTGGCGTGCGGGTAGACGAAACGCCTGGTGATCCACGGATAGGCGCGCTCAACCTCTACGCCAAGCTCTTCGCGAATTTCCCGCACCAGCGCCTCCAAACAGGATTCGCCCCGCTCGATCTTGCCCCCCGGAAATTCCCAGTATCCCGAGTACACCTTGTTGCGAGGACGTTGCGCGAGAAGCACTTTGCCGTCCTGGCGAACGAGCACGGCGACGGCGACTTCCACGGGTTGTGCCACGTCGCGTTTTCCCGAAACCTATTTCTTGCGAGCCGGACTCACGCGCTTCATTGTCGGTTTCGACTTGCGACCGGCCCAATCCCGCGCAAACTGCCACGCGACGCGGCCAGAGCGAGACCCCCTCGACAACGCCCATTGCAGGGCCTCTTCCCGCGCCCCGCCGACCAATCCATCGTGACACCCGCATTCCTTGAGCCAATATGCGACGATATCCAGATAGGCATCCTGATCGAACGGGTAAAACGATACCCAGAGGCCAAATCGCTCAGAGAGGGAAATCTTCTCTTCGACCGTTTCGCCGGGATGTATTTCGTCCCCCAGGTACTTGGTCTCGAGGTTTTCCTGCATGTACTCGGGCATGAGATGCCGGCGATTCGACGTCGCGTAGATCAGCACATTGTCAGGCGGTGCGGCAACCGATCCGTCAAGTATCGCCTTGAGCGCCTTGTAGGCGGTCTCAGAGCTATCAAATGACAGGTCGTCGCAGAAAATGATGAAGCGCTCGCTACGCCCCTCGAGCTGGTCGGCGATATCGGGCAAATCGACAAGATCGGCCTTGTCCACCTCTATCAAGCGAAGACCGCGATTCGAGTACTTGTTCAGGCAGGCCTTGATCAGCGAGCTCTTGCCCGTGCCTCGAGCGCCAGTCAACAACACATTGTTCGCAGGTCGCCCCTCGACGAACTGGCGCGTGTTCGCGTCCACCAGCGCTTTCTGACGATCAATATCGCGCAGATCCGACATACGGATGCCGTGCGGGTGCCTTACCGGCTGGAGGCGTCCGCGACCGTTCTCCTTGCGCCACCGAAACGCCACGCCCGCGCGCCAATCGGGCTGCACGGCCGGAGCCGGCAGGATGCTCTCCAGCCGGTCCATCAATTGTTCGACGCGCTGCAAAATCCTGCCAATGTCATTCATCGCAATTCATCCGCATCCAACGCGACCGATATCCGGGATTCCCATCATCGCTCGACGCATACTGTTGCATCACGTTCGATATTCCGCATTGATCTTCACATAATCGTAGGAATAATCGCATGTCCAAACCGTGGTCTGTGCCGCGCCTCGTCCAAGGTTCACTTTCACGGTTATTTCGGGCCGCTTCATTTCCCGCGCGCCTTCTTCCTCGCGGTACGACTCCGCGCGCCCCCCTTGGTGAATAACTTTGACACCCCCGAGATGAATGTCGACCCGGGAGGTATCCAGCCCGTCTATGCCGGCATTGCCGACAGCCATGATCAAACGCCCCAGGTTCGGATCCGAGGCGAAGAACGCGGTCTTGACCAGTGGTGAGTTCGAGATCGCCCTTGCCACGGCAAGCGCCTCCGCCACCGATGCGGCACCTTCAGTGCTGACCGTGATGAACTTTGTTGCACCTTCACCGTCACGCGCAATCGCCTGCGCGAGCAATACGGCAACGTCACTGATTGCCGAGCGCAGTTCTGAATACCCCGGCTCGCTTGGCGAAGTGATTTCAGCGCCTCCCGCCGCACCCGTGGCTGCCAAAACGAAGGAGTCGTTGGTCGAGGTGTCACCGTCCACGGTGACGCGATTGAACGAGACGTCAGCTACGTCCCGCACCATTTGTTTCAGGGCTCCGCCGGAGACTGCAGCGTCGGTCGCCAGGAACGCCAGCATGGTCGCCATGTTGGGCTGGAGCATGCCGACACCCTTGGCCATTCCCGTGATGCAAATGCGTTTGCCACCGATCATCACGCTACGCGAATAGGCCTTTGCCACCGTGTCGGTGGTCATGATGGCCGCTGCCGCGTCGGCCCAATTCGAAGCGCCCAGACTGCCCACGCAGCGGGGCAATGCCGCCTCGATGCGATCAACGGGAAGGTGCTCAAGAATGACCCCGGTAGAAAACGGCAGCACCTCCGACGGCAGGCATCCGAGCGCCGCCGCAACCGCATCACATGTCCTGTGCGCGGCGATCAGCCCGGCGGCACCGGTCCCGCAATTGGCATTGCCCGCATTGACAACCAGGGCGCGAACTGCGCTCGATACCGCCAGTCTTTCCCGGCACACCTGCACCGGAGCCGCAGCGAAGCTATTCTGGGTGAACACGCCTGCCACCCGCGTTCCGGGCGAAAAAGTCATCAGCATCAGGTCGCGCCGCCCGGACTTGCGAATGCCCGCCTCGGCGTAACCCAGATTGACGCCCGAAATCTCCAGCAGTGACTCGGGATCTGGCGGACTCAGGTTGACTGCCATGAAAACCCCTGACTCAGAAAATGAAAGTTAGCGCTTCTTTCACATTTGAGGGAGTTCAGTTACGTAACTGAAGTCCCACAAACTCCCTTGCCTCGAAGGCCCCTTCGGTCATTCTGAATTGGCCTCTTGGATTATTTGCGACCTGTGCTTTGGCCAGCGCGGGAATCATCGCCGTGGCGCTCTTGCCGCGAGCCTCAGGCCAGCCTGCCGTGGCAATGCTTGAATTTTTTCCCCGAGCCGCAAGGACAAGGCTCATTGCGGCCAATCTTTCCCATGTGCCTCTGCACCGGCTGATTGGGCGGTGGAGATAATTGGTCGTCGGCGCTACCAAGCGCCTCATCGTACGATGCATGCTGATACTGCACGTTCTCCACTGCAGGCGTGTGCTCCTTTTCGACCTCTTCAACCTCCTCACGGCTGCGGATCTGCACCGACATGAGCGTTCGCGTCACCTCCAGCTTTACGCTTTCCAGCATCGCGCCGAACATCTCGAAGGCCTCGCGCTTGTATTCCTGCTTGGGATTCTTCTGGGCATAGCCGCGCAGGTGAATCCCCTGCCGCAAATGGTCCAGCGCCCCCAAGTGCTCTCGCCAATGCGTATCGAGCGTCGTCAGGAGAACATAGCGCTGGTACTGCGACAGAGCATCCGCGGGAGCCTCGGCAATTTTTACCTCGTACGCAGATGTTGCCTCCTGCAAGGTGCGTGCGAGCAGCGCCTGATCGTCCAGAGACGGTTCATCGGCGAGCCATTTGGCGATTGGAACATGAAGCAACATTTCCTGGGCCAGCACAGCCTCCAGACCCGCGATGTCCCACTGCTCTTCGACGCTTTCCGGGGGAACGTGGGCCCTGAAAAAATCCGTAATCACGCCTTCGCGCAAGGCCGCAATCCTCTCCGATATCTCCTCGCCCTGGAGAATGGAATTGCGCAGATCATAGATGTGCTGGCGCTGGTCGTTGGCAACATTGTCGTATTCGAGCAGCTGCTTGCGAATATCGAAATTGTGGGCTTCAACCTTTCGCTGAGCGCTCTCGATGGAGCGCGTCACCAGCGGATGCTCGATCGCCTCGCCTTCCGGCATTTTGAGGCGCGTCATGATGGCATTGACACGCTCGCCGGCAAAAATGCGCAGCAGCGGGTCCTCGAGAGACAAGTAGAAGCGCGACGAGCCGGGGTCTCCCTGCCTGCCGCTTCGGCCGCGCAACTGATTGTCGATTCGACGGGATTCGTGACGCTCCGTGCCCACGATATGCAAACCGCCAGCAGCGACGACTTCATTGTGCAGGCGCTGCCATTCCTCGCGCAACTTCGCCGCGCGGCGCTCTTTCTCGGCATCATCAATGGCCGGATCCGCCAACACGATGTCGACCTGCTTTTCTGCATTTCCGCCCAGGACGATGTCAGTCCCTCGGCCGGCCATGTTGGTTGCGATCGTCACCATTTTCGGACGTCCCGCCTCGGCAATGATCCCGGCCTCGCGCTCATGCTGTTTCGCATTGAGGACCTGGTGGGGCAATTTCACCTTGGTGAGCATTCCAGAAAGGAACTCCGAGGCCTCGATTGAAGTGGTACCGACCAGCACCGGCTGGCCCCGCTCGTACCGCTCCTGTATGTCGGCGATGATCGCAGTGTTCTTTTCATCGGACGTCCGATAGACCTGATCTAGCCGGTCGATGCGGATCATGGGATGGTGTGTCGGCACGACCACCGTCTCCAGGCCATAAATCTCCTGGAACTCATAGGCCTCGGTGTCGGCCGTACCGGTCATGCCGGACAATTTGCGATACATGCGAAAGAAATTCTGGAACGTGATCGAGGCCAGGGTCTGGTTTTCACTCTGGATCGAAACGTTCTCCTTCGCCTCGATCGCCTGATGCAGGCCATCGGACCAGCGGCGGCCGGGCATCAACCGGCCGGTGAATTCATCTACGATGATGATCTCGCCGTTTTGCACCACATAGTGCCGATCGCGGAAAAACAGGTGCTGCGCTCTCAACGCGGCGTTGAGGTGGTGCATGAGGTTGACGAAGGCCGGTTCATAGAGACTGCGGCCTGCCGGAAGAAGACCAACCCGTGAAAGCAGCTCTTCAGCATGCTCGTGCCCCTCTTCCGACAACAATACCGTATGCGCTTTTTCATCGACCGAGAAATCCCCCGGCTCGCCTTCGGCCTCCTTGGCTTGGCGCTTGAGCAGCGGGGCAACTTCATTCATCCGGTAGTACAGCTCGGTGCGATCCTCCGCCTGGCCTGAAATGATCAATGGCGTGCGCGCCTCGTCGATCAGGATCGAGTCAACCTCGTCGACAATGGCGAAATTCAATCCGCGCTGGAAGCGGTCGGCAACGCTCATCGCCATGTTGTCGCGCAGGTAATCGAATCCGAACTCGTTGTTGGTACCGTAGACGATGTCCGCCGCGTAATTCTGGTGCTTGGTGTCGTGAGGCATCTGCGAAAGGATGACCCCGACGGTCAATCCGAGGAACTTGTAGATCTTCCCCATCCACTCCGCGTCGCGGCTCGCCAAATAGTCATTTACCGTCACGATATGGACGCCATGCCCCGCCAGCGTGTTGAGGTAGGCGGGAAGCGTGGCCATCAAGGTCTTGCCCTCGCCGGTGCGCATTTCCGCGATCTTGCCGTCGTGAAGGACCATGCCGCCGATGAGTTGCACATCGAAGTGACGCATGTTCAGGACGCGTCGCGCAGCCTCCCGCACTACGGCGAAAGCCTCCGGAAGCAATTCGCGAAGCGCAGCAGCTTCCGCAGCAAGGACCTCTCCCTCAGGAAGGCCCTGGCGCTTTGCCGCTACCCGGGCACGAAATTCCGCAGTTTTTGCGGATAACAACTCGTCGCTGAGGGACTGGAGGCCGGGCTCAAGCGCATTGACCTCGCGCACAGTGCGCGAGTATTGCTTGAGCAAGCGATCGTTGCGGCTGCCAAAGACAGCCTTGAGCATGCGGGAAATCATTGATTGGGGGAGGGATTTCGGCGGGAAAAGCGCAATTTTAGCACGCCCCTACAGGCCTCCCCTATGGGGGCTTTGCTGGAGGCGTTCGGGCCGGGAAGTTCCCGCCAACAACAACTACTTTGCAGCTTGCAGGAATCGGGCAGGGTTCTGTGCCACGCCCTTGTAGCGGACCTCAAAGTGAAGGTGCGGCCCGGTTGTACGCCCAGTCGACCCGACCTCGGCAACCTTGCGACCCCGTTGCACAACATCTCCCGGCTTGACGAAAATCTTGGAGGCGTGCGCGTAACGCGTCATGAAGTCGTTGCCGTGATCGATCTCCACCGTCAGGCCGTATTGGTGATGGGTCTCCGCGACCGTGACCAGACCGCCCGCCGCGGCAAAGATCGGCGTCCCCGTGTCAGCGATGAAATCCACACCTTCATGCATGGCCTGCATCCCGGAAATGGGATCGATCCGCCACCCGAAACTTGACGCACTCCAGCTCGCCTCCACCGGCGGAATGGTCGGCATCAGTTTCTTCTTGACCTTCGCGTCAAACAGCTGCGATTCGAGTATCCCCAGGGAATCGTTGCGATTTTCCATCTGCCGCGCCACCTGCTCCATCTGCTGCGTGAATTCAGCCACGGAAAGGTTCTTCGGGGGGATGCTCGACGAAAGCGCGCCACCACGGCCGGGGGTTTCGCTGAATCGAAACTCGGAAGGCTTGAACCCGGCCAGCGCCGCCAACCGCTCGCCCAATGCGTCCAGGCGCATGAGCTGGGCTTGCATCTCGCCCATTTTGACCGCCATGGCATTGAGGTTTTCACGCAGGAACGCCTCATTGCGCCGCGACTCCTGGGCCTGCGCCGACAACACCACGGTTTCAAGGTAGGGGATTTTGAGTTGCGCGGCATGGCGCAAGGTCACGTAGAACATTCCGGCTGCGAGCACCAGAACTGTCATTGCCATGGCAATGCCCGCCCCGATCAAGTGGGGAGTGGACAGGGTCAACGACTTTGTATTCGTCAGCCGTCTTGATACGAGGATAATATGCATGTTGCCTCCATTTGGCCGTACACCATGCACCCCAAAAACCTTCGCAGCTTCCTCGCGGACGGGATCTCGCCCTTGATTCCCCAGGCTCAGCGCCTGCTCGAACTACGAACGGTCATTGCAGGATTCCTGCCCATCAATCTTCGGCGATCATCATCGATCGCCAACTATAAGCAGGGAAAAGTTGTTATTTTTGCCGAAAACAGCGCAGTAGCCGCCAAGCTCAAACTACTGGCGCCCGGGTTGCAAGGCGACTTGATCAAAAGCGGGTACGAGGTTACCGGAATAGAGGTGCAGGTGCAACCTAGAAATCGCCCCCCACCCCAGGTAGAGAAGCATGCCATCCTGAGCACAAGGGCGCGCGAGGAACTGAGAGCACTTTCAGACCAACTTCCTGATTCTTCATTAAAAAATGCAGTCCTAACACTTGCGCGACGGGACGAAGGCGAGCACTAACTTAGCACTGTGCCCCCAGTAGTCAAAAAGTTATTTTGGGATCCATCCAACAAGCGCCAGGACGCGCATTGGAGCCCTGTTTGCAGAGACGACTAAACAATAACCAATAGTCTCTCGAGCGCCATCAGCGCAAACGTCAGCAGCACGATGCCGAGAACGATTTTCAGCAACCGAATGCTGAACCCGAGGTATTTCCGATTTCCGGTGAATAAGTAGATTGCCAGGCCCGCTGAAATGGCAATGACCGCAAGAATCGCCAGCAACCGCAGAATCAGCATCTGCGCGGCGCCAGCTACCGGTTCAGGCCGGCTGCGCGAGCATGCGGGCCAGGCCGGGCGGTATCTCGTCCACGTTGCTAAAGCTCACGGTGTCCCAGGCAGCGGCCCGCTTCAAGGTCTCACGCAGCAGCAGGTTGTTCAGCGCGTGACCCGCCTTGTGCGCCGAATAAGCGCCAAGCAGTGGATGACCAACCAGATAGAGATCCCCGATGGCGTCCAGAAGCTTGTGCTTGACGAATTCGTCGCTGTACCGAAGCCCTTCGGCGTTGAGCACCCGGTACTCATCCATGACGATGGCATTGTCCAGGCTCCCCCCGAGGGCAAGCCCGTTGGAGCGCAAGTTCTCCACGTCCTGCATGAAGCCGAAAGTCCGGGCACGGGCCACTTCGCGAACATACGATGTTTCCGCAAAATCCACGGTGGCGGTCTGTGCAGACCGATCGAACACCGGGTGGTCGAACACAATGGAAAAACTCAGCTTGAAGCCATCAAAGGGATCAAATCGCGCCCATTTGTCGCCATCTTTCACTTCGACCGTCTGGCGAATGCGAAAGAACTTTTTCGCGACTGGCTGCTCCTCTATCCCCGCGGACTGCAACAGGAACACGAAAGGACCGGCACTGCCGTCCATGATCGGAACCTCGGGGCCCGTGAGATCGACATACGCATTGTCGATGCCCAGGCCGGCAAACGCCGACATCAAGTGCTCCACCGTGGCAACCTTCACACCCCCGGCTTCCAGCGCGCTGCAAAGCCGGGTGTCGGTCACGCGAAGCGCGTCGGCAGGCACATCGACCGGCTCCGGCGTATCGATGCGCCGGAATACGATTCCGGTATCCGGTTGCGCCGGCCGCAAGGTCATGGCGACCTTCTGGCCCGTATGCAGGCCGACGCCCGTCGCGCGAATCACCGATTTGAGAGTACGTTGCTTCAGCATTTGAACGTTTCATTGCACTGCACAATAACGCAGGGATGCTACCACAGCGCGCCGGCACCCGGGAGGCTCGGGCACCGTCGCGTGCGGTAGCGCGCATGTCGTTTCGCGGTGGCAGTTCCGCTCATGACATTCGCAATACGCGTCAGTCAGCTTGCTTGCGCAGGAACGCCGGAATATCGTACTTGTCAACGCCGCTATTGGTCAGTGCTTCGATCGTCGAGGCGCGATTCTTGCGAATCACCGCAGGCAGCGCATCGGCTGCGCCAATATCCACGCCCGGCATCCCGACATTGTCGGTTCCCGTCTTTTGTGAAATGACCAGCTGAGGCTTGGCCTGGCGCGCGACCGCCGGCTGGCCAAGCCCGGTGGCGACGACGGTGACGCGCAATTCATCCCCCATCGCAGCGTCATACACCGCGCCAAAGATGATCGTGGCATCTTCCGCCGCAAACGAGCGGATGGTGTTCATGACTTCCTTGGTCTCGCGCAGCTTGAGGCTGGACTTGTCCGCCGTGATATTGACCACCACACCCCGCGCGCCCGACAGGTTGACCCCTTCGAGCAGGGGGCTCGCCACTGCAGCCTCGGCCGCAATGCGCGCGCGATCGATGCCGCTGGCGGAGGCCGAACCCATCATCGCCATGCCCTGCTCGCTCATCACCGTGCGCACGTCCTGGAAGTCCACGTTGATGAGTCCTGGAACATTGATGATTTCCGAGATCCCCGCAACCGCGTTCTTGAGGACGTTGTCTGCCGATGCGAAGGCATCTTCCATCGACACATCGTCGCCGAGAACTTCCTCGAGCTTCTCGTTCAGGATCACGATGACCGAGTCGACATGCTCGGCGAGTTCCTGGATGCCCGCCTCGGCCGATTGCTGGCGCTTCAAGCCTTCGAACGAAAAGGGCTTGGTCACCACCGCAACCGTGAGGATGCCCAGCTCCTTGGCTACTGCGGCCACGACGGGAGCGGCGCCCGTGCCCGTGCCGCCACCCATTCCCGCGGTGATGAAGGCCATGTGCGCACCTTTCAACGACTCGGCAATCTGCTCGCGCGCCTCTTCGGCCGCCGCTCGCCCTGCCTCGGGCTTTGCGCCCGCACCCAGGCCCGTGGCACCGAGCTGGATTTGTCCACGCGCCTGTCCGCGCGCGAGCGCCTGGGCATCGGTGTTCGCTGCCACGAACTCCACGCCCTGCACTCCGTTCTTGATCATATGGTCGACGGCATTACCGCCCGCCCCACCGACGCCGATCACCTTGATTATTGTGCCGTTACCGTTGTTTTCCACGATTTCAAACATGCATGCCTCCATCTGTCACAAAAATTGAAGAGCCTCGCGGCCCGCCTTTACTGCACTCTGCCGATCAAAAATTACGCTGCAACCACTCGCGCATTCGATTCATCACCTGCTTGAATGACCACCCCTGCCGCGCTATCAAACCCCGTTGCGTCTGAACCATTCCCTCGAGCAACAGACCGACCACCGTCGCATAGCGCGGATTGCGCACCACCTCCGAGAGCCCGCCTGCGTAACGCGGCACGCCAAGGCGCACCGGCATGTGGAAGATTTCCTCGCCCAGTTCCACCATGCCCTGCATGACCGATGAACCGCCGGTCAGCACGATGCCCGAGGAAAGCAGCTCCTCGTAGCCCGAGTCCTTGAGTACCTTTTGCACCATCGAGTAGAGCTCCTCGACCCTAGGCTCGATCACTTCTGCCAGCGTCTGGCGCGACAACTGCCGCGGCGGCCGGTCGCCCACGCCCGGCACTTCAATCATGTGCGCCGGATCGGCCAGCTGGCGCAGCGCGCAGCCATAGGTAATCTTGAGCTCCTCGGCCTCCGCAGTCGGCGTGCGCAATGCCATGGCAATGTCGTTGGTGATCTGGTCGCCCGCGATCGGCACCACGGCGGTATGCCGGATCGCCCCTTCGCGAAAGACCGCTATGTCGGTGGTACCGCCGCCGATGTCGACGAGGCAGACGCCGAGCTCCTTTTCATCCTCGGTGAGCACGGCAAGCGACGATGCCAATGGCTGCAGGATCAGGTCATTGACTTCCAGCCCGCAGCGACGCACGCACTTGACGATGTTCTGCGCCGCCGTCACGGCGCCGGTGACGATGTGCACCTTCACTTCCAGGCGCACGCCGGACATGCCGATCGGCTCCTTCACCCCGTCCTGCCCATCGACGATGAATTCCTGTGTGAGGATGTGCAACACCTGCTGGTCGGTGGGAATCGGCATCGCACGCGCGGTCTCGATGGCGCGATCCACATCGATCGGCGTGACCTCCTTGTCCTTCACCGCGACCATGCCTGTGGAATTGAAGCTGCGGATGTGCGAACCGGCGATGCCCGTGAACACCGTCTGGATCTTGCAGTCGGCCATCAGCTCGGCCTCTTCGAGCGCGCGCTGGATCGCATTGACTGTCGCCTCGATATTGACCACGACGCCTTTCTTCAAGCCGCGCGAATCGTGGCTTCCCATGCCGACAATTTCGATCCGGCCGTCGGGCGCGACCTCCGCGACCACGGCAACGACCTTGGATGTGCCGATATCGAGACCGACAATGAGGTTCTTGTTGTCTTTCATGCCTGGGATCTTCTCTTCTGGGTAGATGCTGGTGGGGCGGCAGGACGCGCCGGTGCGCGAGGCGGCTCGCCAAATCCGGGCACCCGCAACGCGAAACCGTTGGGGTAGCGCAGATCGACGTTGTCGAGCTTGCGGGCCAGTTGCCCGAGGGTCATCGGGTATACCGATACGAATCGCGCCAACCGGTCTGCGATGCGGTCCTTGTCGGAATCGCGGCCCAGCTGCATGGCCAGGCCATTGGACAAGCGCAGCTGCCAGCTGTAGCGGGGGGACATCATCACCACGCGGGGTTCCAGTTGCAGCGGCGCGAGGGCTTCGCGAAATGTCGCGTACCGACGGGCGACTTCCGCCTCGGTGCCGCTGGGTCCGGCAAACAAGGGCAGGTCAAGATCGATCTTTCCGTCGAAGCCCTCGCCATTCACGTTCACCAGGCGGCCATCCTCGGGCTGGCCCCAGCGCGCGAGCGGCACATGCTCCTCGAGGCGGACCTCGAGTCGATCGGGCCACATGCGGCGCACTTCGGCGCGGCGCACCCACGGGATGGATTCAAACAGCCCGCGCACCGCATCGATGTCCATGCTGAAAAACGTCCCGGCCAATTTCCCCTGCAAAGCCGTGACCACCTGATTGCGTGTCACGTGGCTGAGCGTGCCGTCGGCGGCCGCGCTGTGGATCCGAATGGTGCGCAGCGGATAGGCCGTCGACTCGATGAGCTGCCTCGCACCGGTCCAAAGGACGATCAGCAGCGATAGCGCGAACAGCGCATTGGCGCTGGCATTCAGCACCTTGGGGTTATCCCACACGGGCACCTCCTGCCGAGGCCGGCGACGAACTCAGCTGCGCACGCTCCAGGATGCGCAAGCACAAGTCCTCGAAGGGCACCCCCGCATGGCGTGCCGCCATCGGAACCAGGGAATGATCGGTCATCCCCGGGGCGGTGTTGATTTCCAGGAAGTACGCCTTGCCGACGCGATCCACCATGACATCGGCGCGGCCCCATCCGCGGCAACCGATGGCATCGAAGGCGCGCAGGGCCTCGGCGCCGATCGCCGCCTCATCGGCCGCGGGCAGGCCGCAGGGCACGATATAGCGCGTGTCGTTCGCCAGGTACTTGGCTTCATAGTCGTAGAATTCGCGCGGCGTCTCGAGGCGGATGAGGGGCAGCGCGGCATGCCCGAGGATCCCCACCGTGTATTCGGCGCCATCGATGAACTGCTCGGCAATCACCAGCGGGTCATAATTGGCGGCAAGCGTGAACGCCTCTTCAAGGTCGGCCAGCGAACGCACCTTGCTCATCCCCAGCGAGGAACCTTCGGAGGCCGGCTTGACCATGAGCGGCAGGCCAAGACGACCGGCCATGGCGGCAAAATCACTCGCGCGGTCCAGCTTTTCGCAACGCGGCGTGGAGATACCGCAGGCCTGCCAGATCAGTTTGGTCCGCCATTTGTCCATGGCGAGCGCACTCGCCATCACGCCCGAGCCGGTATACGGAATACCCATCAACTCGAGCGCGCCCTGCATGGTGCCGTCCTCGCCAAAGCGCCCGTGCAGGGCCACGAAGGCGCGCGCAAAGTGCTCCTCGACGAGCGCCGCCACGGGCCGCTCGGCCGGGTCGAACGCGTGCGCGTCGATCCCCTTCTTCCTGAGCGCCGCAAGCACCATGGCACCGCTCCTGAGCGACACCGAGCGCTCGGCAGACCGCCCCCCCATCAGCACCGCTACCTTGCCGAAGCCGCTCATGCCTCGCCCCCGGGGCGAGCTGCGGTCAGGGTCATCGGGTCATCGCCGATGATGCGCACCTCCGGAACGAGATCGATGCCGAATCGCGCCCTGACAGCGGTCCGCGCATGCGCAATCAAGGCCTCGATATCGGCCGCCGTCGCAGAGCGCAGCGGATTGACGATGAAATTGGCGTGCTTGTCCGAAATTCTCGCCCCGCCGATGGCAAATCCCTTGAGGCCGCAGGCCTCGATGAGGCGCGCCGCGTGGTCTCCCGGCGGATTGCGGAACACCGATCCCGCGTTGGGCAGATCGAGGGGCTGTGAAGCGATACGCCTGGACAGATAGTCCTTGATGCGCATGCGCGCGACAGCGGAATTACCGGGATGAAACCTGAACCATGCGCCGATGAAACACTCTTCACTCATGGCTCCAGCCTTCTTGGGCGCGCAGTGTCGGTAGCCAATGTCGTACTCGTCGGGCAAGCGCTCGTGCAATGAACCGTCGCGTCCCATCGTTCGCACGCGCACCACGTGATTCCAGGTCTCCGAGCCATAGCAGCCAGCATTCATCGCCAGCGCGCCGCCCACCGTTCCCGGCACCCCGGCGAGGAACTCCGCGCCTTCCAGCTCATTGATTGCGGCAAAGCGCGCCACCTTGGGCGCCGCCACACCCGCCTCAGCATAGATCAGCCCATCCTCAAACCGCATTTCCCCGCGCGTGCGGTGCATCAAGACCACGGTGCCCTGAAAGCCGCCGTCGCGGACCAGCAGATTGCTGCCCAGGCCAACGAAACACACCGGCTCTTGCGTGTCCAGTGACGACAGGAAGATCCGCAAGTCATCCAGATCGGCCGGCGTGAAGACGCGCGCCGCCGTTCCGCCCGCGCGCCAACTGACATGCCGCGACATCGGCTCGCACTCGCGCAGGATTCCCCGCAACCGGCTTGGGCTGGAGTTCGGCGGCACGATGGGCTCGGCCATGTTCATTTCCTTGCCGTCACCAGTTGCCCGGGAACGCCGCCGATGGAGCCGGCACCCATGGTCACGACCACATCGCCGTCCTGCGCGGCAGCGCGGATTGCCGCGCCCATGTCGGCGATCTTCTCGACGAAAGCAACGCGATTCCTGCGACGGCGCCGAATGGCCTCAAACAGCGCTCGCCCGTCCTTGCCTGCAATCGGCGACTCACCGGCCGAATACACGTCCGCAAGCAACAACTCATCCGCCGTGCAAAGCACCTCGACGAAATTGTCGAAGAGGTCGCGCGTGCGGGTATAGCGATGCGGCTGGAACGCAAGCAGCAGGCGACGCTCAGGATAGGCGCCGCGAAGGGCGTCGAGGGTCACGCGCATCTCCACCGGGTGATGGCCGTAATCGTCGACCACGGTCACCTTGCAGCCGCGGTGCAGGACCACATCGCCGAAGCGCTGCAGGCGGCGGCCCACGCCCTGGAAATTCTTCAAGGCCCGCAACACCGCACGATCATCCAGCCCCAGTTCCTGGGCCACGCCGATGGCGGCCAGCGCGTTGGCCACGTTGTGCACGCCCGGAAGGTTCAGCTCCACGGGCAAGCGCGCCTTTTGCCCCGCGCGCAGCAACTTCGCATTGCGCACGGCGGTAAAGCGCATGCGTCCGCCGACATGCTTGAACGCAACGGCACAAATATCCGCGCCCGGATTGTTGACGCCGTAGGTGATGACGCGCTTGCTCAGGAGGGGGAGGATCTCGCGCACGGCCGGGTCATCCACGCACACCACGGCCGCCCCGTAAAAGGGCAGCCGCTGCAGGAACTCGATGAAGGTGCGCTTGAGACCGGCAAAGTCGTGGTTGTAGGTCTCCATGTGATCGACATCGATGTTGGTGATCACCGCGATGACCGGCTGCAGGTGCAGGAAGGACGCGTCCGATTCGTCGGCCTCGACGACGAGAAATGGACCGTCGCCGAGCTGGGCATGCGAGCCGACGCTGTTGAGACGGCCGCCGATGACGAAGGTGGGGTTCATCTTGGCCGCGTCCAGCACGCTTGCCACGAGACTGGTGGTGGTGGTCTTGCCGTGCGTGCCGGCAATGGCGATGCCCTGCTTCATGCGCATCAACTCGGCCAGCATCATCGCGCGCGGCACCACCGGAATGCGCGCATCGCGGGCGGCGGCGATTTCCGGGTTGTCGTGCTTGATGGCGGTCGAGATCACCACCGCGTCGGCGCCGCGCACATGCGCCGGATCGTGGCCGATAAGCACGCGCGCCCCGGCTTTCTTCAAGCGCTGGGTGGCGGCGTTCTCCGCCACGTCCGAGCCGCTCACCTGATAACCCATGTTCAGCAGGACCTCGGCGATGCCGCTCATGCCGGAGCCGCCGATGCCGACGAAGTGGATGCGCTCGATGCGGTACTTCATCGCGCAATCTCCTCGCAGGCTGCGGCAAGCTGCGCCGTCGCATCCGGCCTGGCCAGCGCGCGCGCCTTCTCGGCCGCGGCCAGCAGTTGCGCGCGGTCCAGGCCCCTGAGCAAGTCGGCGAGGCCGTGCGCGCTCAACTGCGATTGCGGCAGTAGCCACGCAGCGCCGGCCGCGGCCAGATGCCGTGCATTGGATGTCTGGTGATCGTCCACGGCGTGCGGGAACGGCACCAGCACGCTGGCCACGCCCACGGCCGCAAGCTCAGCGATAGTCAAAGCGCCCGCCCTGCAGATCACCAGGTCCGCTTCGGCATAAGCCGCCGCCATGTCGTCAATGAAGGGCTCGACGTCGGCCCGGACTCCGGCTGTTCCGTAGGACTGCGTGAGCGCATCCAGGTGGGCGCGTCCGGACTGGTGCCTCACCATCGGCCGCTCGCCCTCGGGCAGCAGCGCCAGCGCCGCCGGCACCGTGTCATTCAGTGCCTTGGCGCCAAGGCTTCCGCCGATCACCAGCAAGCGCAGCGGACCGCTGCGCCCGGAAAAGCGTGACTGCGGGGCGGGAATGGCGGCAATGTCAGCACGCACCGGATTGCCGATGACGCGCGCACCCTTCAGCGCATGCGGAAATGCAGCCAGCACGCGATCGGCCACCGCGGCAAGCACCTTGTTGGCGAGCCCCGCCACCGAGTTCTGTTCATGCACCGCGAGCGGCCGGCCCAGGAGCGCCGCCATCATCCCGCCGGGAAAGGAGATGTAACCGCCCATGCCCAAAACAACATTGGGCCGATGCGCAAGGATCGCCCGCGCCGACTGCCAGAACGCGACCAGCAGGCGCATCGGCAGCAACAGCTTGGCGAGCAAGCCCTTCCCCCGAAGCCCGGAGAACCTTACCCAGGCAACCGGATAACCACGCGCCGGCACCAGCGTCGCCTCCATCCCGCCAGGCGCACCCAGCCAGATCACGCGCCAGCCCGCATCGCGCAGGAGATCCGCGACGGCCAGCCCTGGAAACACATGCCCGCCAGTGCCGCCTGCCATGATCATGATTGTCCGCTGCGGCATGTCGTCACGGCCCCATTCATACGGGTTGCCCCGGTTGCGGGTTGTAGTTCCGGCATAACTTCGCCGACGCGTTGCGCCGGCGAAGTTAGCCTCCACTGAAACCTGCAACTCATACGGGTTGCCCCTTCATCATCTGCCGGTTCTCCCAATCCACGCGGAGAAGGATCGCGATGGCGATGCAATTGGCGAGGATTCCGGTGCCGCCGAAGCTCATCAGCGGCAAGGTCAGGCCCTTGGTCGGCAGCACGCCCATGTTCACGCCCATGTTGATGAGCGACTGCACGCCGATCCAGACACCGATGCCCTGCGCCACCAGCGCCGAGAACGGACGCTCGAGGTTTACCGCCTGGCGCCCGATGGCAAAGGCGCGCAGCACCAACCATGCGAAAAGTGCCACCACCAACACCACGCCAATGAGTCCCAGTTCCTCGGCAATGACCGCCATCAGGAAGTCGGTGTGCGCCTCGGGCAGGTACATGAGCTTCTCGACGCTTGCGCCCAGCCCCACGCCAAAGATTTCCCCGCGCCCGAAAGCGATGAGCGCATGCGACAGCTGGTAACCCTTGCCAAAGGGATCGGACCAGGGATCCATGAATCCGAAAATGCGCTGCATGCGATAGGGCGAGGTCAGCACCAGGGCCGCGAAGCCCAGCCCCAGCATCAGCAACAGGCCGGCAAACCACTTGCCGTTCATTCCCCCGAGGAACAGCACCGACATGGCGATTGCCGTGATGACCACGAAGGCGCCGAAGTCCGGTTCCCTCAACAGCAGCCAGCCCACGACCAGCATCACCGTCAGCATGGGCAGCAGCCCGCGCTTGAAGCTGTGCATCAGCGCCGACTTGCGTGCCGTGTAATCGGCCGCGTACAGCACGGCGGCGAGCTTCACGAATTCCGATGGCTGCAGGTTGATGATGCCAAGCGACAACCAGCGGCGGGCGCCGTTGACCTCGCGCCCGATGCCCGGAATGAGCACCAGCGCCAGCGCAATCACGCCGGCAAAGCACAGCCAGGGCGCCGCCTGCTGCCACGCGCGCAACGGCACCTGGAACACCATCAGCGCGGCGACCAGGCTGATGACCATGAAGAACAGATGCCGCACCAGGAAGTAATTGGTCCGCCCGCCGGTAAAGCGCGAGGCCTCGGACATGGCGATCGAGGACGAGTACACCATGATGAGGCCCAATACCAGCAACAGCAGCGCCGACCACAGCAGGCCCGCGTCGTACTCCGCCGCTCCCTCGCGCGCAGCGCCAACGCCGCCCACGGATCCGCTGCGCGATCCGTTGCCAGACCCGGTGCGGCGCCCGGGCTTGCGGCCCTCGAGCGCATCGCCGAAGCCGAACGCGGCTTTCAAGCCCGACAGTCGACCGAGCACGCGCTCAAGCATGGCCGGGCCCTCCCATCTGCGCCTTCACCGCCGACTGGAACACGTCGCCACGGTGGGCATAGTTGCGGAACATGTCGAAGCTCGCGCACGCTGGCGACAGCAGCACGGCATCGCCGCGATGCGCGTGGCGCTTCGCCACGGCCACCGCCTCTTCCATCGAGCCCGCGAGCAAGACCGGGACGCCGGCCCCGTCGACGGCCGCACGAATCAGCTGCGCGTCGCGCCCAATCAGCACGATGGCGCGCCCGGCGCTGGCTACGGCGTCACGCAGCGGCCTGAAGTCCTGGCCCTTGCCCTCGCCGCCGGCGATCAGCACCACCCGGGTCGCCGCGCTCGCAAGGCCGGATAGCGCAGCAACAGTGGACCCGACATTGGTGCCCTTGGAGTCGTCGTAGAAGCGAACACCGTGTTGCTCGGCGACGAACTCCACGCGGTGCGGCAGTCCTCGAAACTCGCGCAGCGCCCGGATGAGCGGGGCCAGCGGCAGCTCGATGGCGCGGCACAGCGCCAGCGCGGCGAGCGCGTTGGCCGCGTTGTGCCGCCCCGCAATCGGCAATTCCCCGGCGGCGATCAGCGGCTGGTCGCCGCGTGCGAGCCATGCCTCGCCCGCGTGCGTGATCAGCCCGTAGTCCTCGGCCCGACGGGGGGCATCCAGGCCGAAGGTGATGCTGGTGCGCCCGGGGCGCGCCATGGCAAGGCTCGACGGGTCGTCGCGATTGAGCACTTGCGCGCCGTGCCCGTGGAATATGCGCGCCTTGGCCGCCGCGTATTCGGCCATCGAACCGTGACGATCGAGATGATCCTCGCTCAGGTTGAGCATGGTTGCCGCATCGGGTGCGAGCGACGATGTCGACTCCAGCTGGAAGCTCGATAGTTCCAGCACCCATGCCGCCGCGGGAACACCGCGAGCCTCGCGTTGCGCTAGCGCGTCGAGCACTGCAGGGCTGATATTGCCCGCCACCTCGGCGTCCAGGCCCGCGGCTCGGCACATGGCTCCGGTGAGCGCCGTCACCGTCGACTTGCCGTTGGTGCCGGTGATGGCGAGGATGCGGGGCTTGCCCGCCGCGTCGCTCGAGGACAGCGCGCGCGCAAAGAGTTCCACGTCGCCCACTACGTCGATGCCCGCAACCAGGGCGCGCTGCACCTGTGGCGTTGCGCGCGATATCCCGGGACTGATGGCGAGCAGGTCAATGCCCTCGAAGCTCGCATCCCGCCAGCCGCCCAGATGGGCTTCGGCATCCGGGACTGCGGCCCGCAACTCGGCCAGGCCCGGCGCCGCTTCGCGCGAATCGGCGACGCGCACCCTCGCGCCGCGGCCCGCGAGCCACTTCGCCATCGACAACCCCGTTTCGCCCAATCCGAGCACCAGAACCCTTTTCCCGTTCAAATTCACGCTAAACCCGCCGCCACATCACTGCCGGATTCCGGCAATAATTCTTATCAGTTTTGATATTACTTCCTTACCATCTCTACACAAAGCCTTCAATTATTATCAACGCAACTTCAGGGTGGACAGGCCGAACAACACCAGCATCATGCTGATGATCCAGAACCGCACCACGACCTGCGACTCCTTCCAGCCACCCAACTCATAGTGGTGGTGCAACGGCGCCATGCGAAAGATCCGCTTGCCGCCAGTGGCCTTGAAATAGAGCACCTGCGCCATCACCGACAGCGTCTCCGCGACGAAGACGCCGCCCATGATGAAGAGGACGATTTCCTGGCGCGTGATGACCGCGACCGTCCCCAGCGCCGCACCGATGGCGAGCGCGCCCACATCGCCCATGAACACTTCGGCCGGATAGGCGTTGAACCACAGGAACCCCAGGCCCGCCCCCGCCAGCGCGCCGCAGAACACAGTCAATTCCCCGGCACCGGGGATATAGGGAAACAGCAGGTATTTGGCGTACACCGAATTGCCGACCACGTAGGCGAAGATCCCCAGCGCGCTGCCCACCATGACCACCGGCATGATCGCCAGCCCGTCGAGGCCATCGGTCAGGTTGACCGCGTTGGACGTGCCGACGATCACGAAGAAGGTCAGCGCGATGAAGCCGAACACGCCCACCGGGTAGGCGACGTTCTTGAAGAAGGGCACGATGAGGTCGGCCTTGGGCGGCAGGTTCATCTCGAAGCCGCTGTTCACCCACTGCATGAAAAGATCGCC
>CANJXQ010000062.1 GCA_947478805.1 Betaproteobacteria bacterium
AACGCCTGTGAAGAATGCCTGGTGCCGAAAAAACTCATGGTCAGCATGCTCGAAGACAGCCTCAGGGAACTGCCCGACGTGCAGGCGATCGAAGTGGCCTATCCCGGGGAATGACTGTCAATACTGACAGAATCCTTTATTAGCCTTCGCCTAACGGAACTACAGAAGTGAAATGCTGACACCGGATTCCGGTGTCAGTGTGCGCATTCGCCAGCTCACTTGGCGAATGCGAACTCCTCCAGCGATCCGAAGTCGCAGTACATGCGGATTTCCCTGACCTTCTTCTGGTCATTGAATTCGTAGATCAGCACGCCCTGGTTCTTGTACTCGGTGCCGTCCTTGTGGCAAGCCGTGTCGAACCACTCCACCATGACCGTCTTGTCGTTTCCCATGATGGCGCCGGTGGTGTACTGGATGTACTCCATGACAGACAACCACTTGCCGATATAGCCCTTTGCCTGCGCCTTGCCCTTGTACCACTTGCGGCGCACGGTTCCGTCACTCTGGTCGATGCCGTAGTAGCAGACATCTTCGGCCCATCCTGAAGTCGCCGCTTCCAGGTCCAGCTTGTCCATCCCCTTGAGATAACTCAGCGCGACATCGATCGTATTCACCATCACCTCCTGTCAAGAAAATTGCCCGTCGTAACGAACTCCCGTTTTTCATTCAAGCACAAATCAAGGCCGATCGGGATCCTGCGCACGCAATCACGGATACCTCCTGGGCTCGAACGTTGCATAATCGCGGAACCAGTACAGCAGGAACGGGGGGGCCGTGGATAGTTTCGACTACGTGATCGTCGGCGGCGGCTCGTCAGGAGCAATCGTCGCGGCCCGACTGGCGGAGGCCGGCCACACGGTCTGCCTTCTCGAGGCCGGCCAATCGGACCGCTCGCCCTTCGTGCAGGTGCCGGCGGGCTTTCTCAAGGTCATCTACGACCCCAACTACACCTGGGGCTTCAACACCGAACCGGTGCCCGGGTCCAATGGCCGGGTGATCGCCATGATCCAGGGCAAGGTGCTGGGCGGAGGCGGATCCGTCAACGGCATGGCCTACACCCGCGGGCAGGCGCGCGACTTCGACCATTGGGCTGCGCTGGGCAACCCGGGATGGCGCTACGCCGACGTGCTGCCCTACTTCCGGCGCTGCGAACGCAAGACAGGCGCGGGCGACGACACCTACCGCGGCCGCGACGGCAACGTGGGCGTGAAGCACCTCGACTGGAACAACCCGCTCATCGACGCCTTCGTCGAATCCGCCCAGAAGCTCGGCGTCCCCCTCAACCCCGACTACAACGGCGCCGAGCAGTACGGCGTCGGGCGCTACCAGTTCACCATCGAGAACGGCCATCGCATGAGCGCGGCGCGCGCCTACCTGCGCTCCGATGTCGCGCGCCGGCGCATCGACCTTCGCCTGCATGCTTTTGCACAGGGCCTTGTCTTCGACGGACAGCGTGTCGTGGGCGTGCGCTATCGCCGCGACGGATCCGATGCGCTGCACGAGGTGCGCGCCGGCAAGGAAGTGATCCTCTGCGCGGGTGCCGCCAACACCGTCAAGCTGATGCAGCTCTCGGGCATCGGCCCGGGCGCGCTGCTTTCTGAAATGGGCATCGAAACACGCCTGGATCTTCCGGGCGTCGGCGAAAACCTGCAGGACCATTACGTCTCGCGCATGGTGTTCGGCGTGAAAGACGCGCCCACCATTAATCGCATGGCCCGCGGTCCGAGCGTGATCGGCCACCTCGTCAACTGGGCGCTCGGCCGCCCGAGCATGATCGGCATCGGGCCGATCATGGGCTGCCTGTACGGCAAGTCCGGCGCGGGGGCAGACGCCTTGGACACGGCCGACTACGTCCTGACCTTCACCCCTGGCAGCTACAAGGCCGGGCAGATGGGCATTCTCGACTCCGTGGCCGGGATGACCATCGGCGCCTACCAGCTGCGGCCGCAAAGCCGCGGCTTCGTGCGCCTGCGCTCGAAGAACCCCATGGACGCCCCCGTCATCCAGACCAACTACCTCGCCGAAGAAATCGACCAGGGCGTGATTACCGAGGCCCTGAAGATGTGCCGCCGCCTCGCCAACGGGCAGCCGCTGGCGCGCTACTGCGCCAACGAGGCCTATCCCGGCGAACACGTCAAGACCGACCAGGACGTCCTGGAGTACGCCCGCCAGCAAGGCTCGAGCGGATACCACATCTCGGGCAGCTGCCGCATGGGCCCGAAGGAGGACAGGACCGCTGTCGTGGATGCCGCACTGCGCGTCTACGGCCTCGAGGGCTTGCGCGTGGCCGACACCTCCATCATGCCGGCCATTACCTCAGGCAACACCAATGCGCCGGTGATGATGATCGCGGAGAAGGCGGCGGACCTGATACTGGGAAAATCGCTGCCGCCGGCGACCCTGTAACCGTTCGCAGGAGAACGCGCAGCGAGAATTCCTCGAAGGCTGGGGTCACGCCCCCTTGTAAAGCAGCCAGACCACGTCCAGCATCATCGCAACGGTGGTCAGGGCGCCAACGACGAAAAAAATGGTGCGCCAGGGCTGCATGCGCCGGATGTACGCGACCGAATGCAGCAGGCGCGCGACGGTGAAGATACCGAAGAACCACCACGCCGCCCCCGCCGAGCCCCCAGCCACGACGAACAGCGCCGCCACGAACAGGAACGGGTAGATGCTCGCCTCGGCATTGCGATGCGCGCGCAGGACGCGCGCCACCTGTGGCGGATCGGTCTCTGCCAGGCCCATGCCGAATTGCGAAACGTCCTCGTCGTTCGGCGTTTTCTTCGACTTGCCACGCACCGAGCCGCTGTAGCCCCACAGGATTAGAAGGTTCACGCAAAGCAGCAGCGCGGTGATCGCATAGCCGGTGAAAACGGGATTGCTGAGCAAGTTGTTCATGAAATTCCCTTTCGAGTAGTTACCATAAGCTTATTTCACTATTCCAGGTTTAGGGCGCGGTTGCACAATAGATGCCCTGCTCAAACCGACCCCAAGCAGCGGAAGGCCGGCACGAGTCGGCTGTAGCGAAGGTTCGTGGCGCGTTACCACCCTTGTCAGCTGCGACGCCGAACAAGTCGAAACAGGAATCCGACTGCGAACGCCACGCCAGCGCCCAAGGCCGAGAGCGTGAAGAAGGCGATGATGAACCAGCCATCAAAGTGGCCAAGCTTCACCGACCAATATGCAATGGAAAGTACTGACGAAACAACCGCCGCAATGCCACTCGCAATCTCGATCTTTCGAGACAGCGAGTGGGCAATCGTGGAGACCGTCAGCGCAATCGCCAGGAACTGAAGGAAGCTCAGTGTGTTCTGACTCATCATCCCCTGCTATAGGGTCAAATGTTCACTGCGACCGGCCCGCACGGCTCATGTGCGCGTCCGGATCGCCTATCGGGTTGGGCGGAGGTGACCTGGTTTCCATCGGATGCACGGCAATGGCCTCGGCCATGTAGTTGACTTGGTCGCCGAACCTGAAACACTGTAATTGGACAGTTTCAAGGTCCAGCTTCCAAACCATATACCGGTTCTGCATCGCCTCCTCACGAAACTCCCTGATCTCCGCGGGAGGGCCGTGTGTCAATACAATTGACTTCTCGACGGTTCCGCAAAGCGGGAATTTTCGATCAGGACTCTCAAAGTTGATCCGAAGCCTGCTGCCGCGCTTGGGGCCGAACAGTTCGATTCCGAAGATGTGATCGTGTGTATCCTTCGGCGAAACACGCACGTAGCCGCTGGACACCGTTGAATTCGGATACCGCCTCGCAACGTCTTGCGGCGTGGTTGCGCGGCTTAGCCCGGCAAACTCGAACGCGCTCGCCAAGACGCCCCCGTTCGCCGCGAGCAGTCCGATTGTGAGCAGACCTCGAATCATGTTGATTGCCACGGAAGCCATCGATTAACCCATGCTAGGAGCATCTGCCTATGGATGCAACCATCGCTCTGTAAATGGGGCCATGTAGCGGTATTGGGTTGGCCCGATCAACATCGATGTCGGTCCCCAGAACGGCGATGACCGGCAGGGTTCTGGAGGCAAAGCTTCCTTTTGGCCGCAGGCAGGGCGAACCGGGAAAAAGCGCTGGCACCCCAAACGATTCGGCACGATGCACCTTGACGCATGCCGCGCCAACCAGTAGCGTTCCTTCCTTCTTCTGGAGGATCCCTCACCATGCCGACCTTTCGCCGCAACCGTTTCTGCCTGCTGCTCGCCACGCTCGGCTTGCTGGTCACCGGCACGTCCATTGCCGCCTATCCGGACAAGCCCGTCACCATCGTGGTGCCGTATGCGGCGGGCGGGCCGACCGATGTCGCAGCGCGCCTGGTCGCTCAGGAACTGGGCAAGCGCCTGTCGGCCAATTTCCTGGTCGAGAACCGCGTCGGCGCAGGCGGCAACATCGGTGCGGCATTCGTCTCCAAGGCGCCGGCGGATGGCTACACGCTGCTGATGCTGGGCATCGCGCACTCCATCAACAAGACGCTGTACAAGAACATCAACTACGACATCGAGCGCGACTTCACGCCGATCTCGCTGGTCGCGCATGCGCCGCTCATCCTGCTGGCCAGCCCGCAAGTGCCGGCGGCATCGGTGAAGGACTTCATTGCCTTTGCCAAGGCGAGCAATCCCCCGCTCAACTACATGAGCCAGGGCGTGGGCTCGGCCCCGCACATCGCCATGGAGTTGCTCAAGACGCGCACCGGCGTCACCATGACGCATATCCCCTACAAGGGCAGCCTGCCTGCACTCACCGACCTGATGGGCAACCAGGTCAGCGTGGGCTTCGATTCGCTGGTGGTCGGCCAACCGCTGGTCACCTCCGGCAAGTTGAAGGCCCTCGCCGTGACCGGTCCGGTGCGTGCATCAGGGCTGCCCGACGTCCCCACAATGACCGAAGCCGGATTCGCCAATCTGGATTCCACGACCTGGTACGGCGTGGCCACTCCCGCCCGCACGCCGCAGGACATCGTCAACCTCTTGTCACGTCACATGGTCGAAATCCTGCAGACGCCCGAGGTGCGTAACCGCATTGCCGCGCTGGGCGGCACGCCCGCCCCCACGTCACCCCAGGAATTCCAGAAATTCCTCGCCGCCGAAGTCGCCAAGTGGGCCGATGCAGTGAAGCAATCCGGGGCGACTGCGGAGTAAAAGAGACTGGGGCGAATGGCACTGACTTGAGCGCCGAAGTCCAGGGCAAAACTATGAACCGATTCTGCTTTGCTCAGAAACCGCGTTTTGATGCGGATGGTGTTTATCCGCGTCAAAACGAGGTTGGCCCGCGGCGGCGCTGTCGGCCGCTCCAAGCCAGCTGTACAGGACCTGGCCGACAGCCCCGCGACTGCGGCAACACCACTCAGCCCAGCGCGCCCTCGGCCCGCAGCGCTGCAATCTCCTCCGCAGCATAGCCTGCCTCACCCAGGATGGCCTCGGCATGCTCGCCCAACCGGGGCGGGGGCCGGCGCACGCGAACAGGCGACTCGCTCAGTTCGAAGGGCGACGATACCGCCCGCTGCAGCGGCTGGTCATCGCCCAATGACACCCATCCGCCATTGGCGGTGAGCTGTTCGCTGTCGGCGGCCTCGGCCACCGAGTTCACCTTGGCCACGCTGACGCGCACCGCCTCGAGCCTCTCCACCAGTTCCGCGCAGGTGAAGCGGCGGGTGACGGCTGATATCTCGGGCACCAGTGTGTCGCGCTTTAGCAGCCGGTCGAAGCTGCGCTGGTATTCCGGTCGATTCAGGCGCGCCGGATCCAGCGCATCGGCGCAGCGCGCCCACATGTCGTCGCCCGAGGCGATGATGATGACGCTGCCATCGGCGGCGGGAAACGCCTGGTTGGGCACGTTCAGCGTGTTGGCGGTGCCGAGCGGTTCTGCCACCGTGCCATCGGCCCAGTAGTCCGCGTACACGTAGCCCATGAGGTGCGCGGCGCTGGCAAGCAATGAGCTGCTCACGCGCTGGCCCCGGCCAGTCCGCTCTCGGTGATACAGCGCGCCGAGGATGCCGCCGACCAGAGCGAGGCTGCCCTGCATGTCCACCACCGCCGTCCCGCAGCGTACCGGCGGCTCGCCCTTGTTGCCAGTGGCGCTGATCAGGCCGCTGTACGCCTGCACCGCGACATCATTCGCCCCCACGCGCGCCATGGCGCCGCGCGTGCCGTAGGCGGAGAACTCGGCGTACACGAGGCGCGGATTGTCCTTCGCCACGGCGGCATGATCCAGGCCCCAGCGCTCGACCACGCCGGGCCGGAAGTTGTGCACCATGACATCCACCGTCGCCGCGATGCGCTTCACCACCGCGCGCGCCGATGCCACATGCAGGTCGAGCACGATGCTGCGCTTGTTGCGATTGAACGCCAGGTACGCGGGGCTGGTGCCGCCCATGCGGCGCATGCGCTCCTCCGAGGCGCCGAGCCGGCGCGAGCCGTCGCCCGTGGGGTCCTCGACCTTGATCACCTCCGCCCCCAGGTCGCCGAGCACCTGCGTCGCCGCCGGTCCGGCAAAGATGCGCGACAGGTCGAGCACGCGCAGCCCGCTCAACATGCCCGGCGGGAGTTCTGCGGGGCCGGGCGCATCGTCATTCACGGTGTCGACTGTCATGTTGCCGCCTTGCGCTTGGCGCCCAGCAGCCGGCGCGCGATGGTGTTGCGCTGGATCTCCGCCGTGCCCGAATACACCGTGGCCGCGCGCGACACCAGGTAGCTGTAGCGCCAGAATTCGCGATGCGCCTCGCAGGAGAGGCGCGATCCGAGGTCCGAGAGCTTCTGCCACAACTCGCTCCAGAAGAGCTTGAGCACCAGTTGGGTGTCCCGCGACGGCAGGCCGTTGGCCTCCAGTTCGGTGATGCGCATGATGTGCCAGCGCACCACGTTCACTTCATCGGCGACGGCTTCGGCCGCGGCCAGCGCACCCGGGTAACGCGCATGCCGGGCGCAGCAGCTCGTCAGCACGCTCGCCTGGTGCGACATCTCGCGGTAATAGCTGATGGCGTTCGCCCCGCCGCGCTCGTGGCGCAGGCTCTGCTGGAAGATGCGCCAGCCCTCGTGCTCCGGGCCGACGCGATCCGCCACCGTCACGACAGCGTCCTCGAACAGCACCTCGTTGAAACTGTGGTCGCCCGCCGCTGTGATGATCGGCAGCACCGTCACGCCCGGCTGGTGCATGTCCACCAGGAACATGCTGATGTTCTGGTAGCGCGGCCGCTCCAGGCTGGTGCGCGCCAGCAACTGGCAGCGGTCGGCGTGGTGCGCGAAGCTCGTCCAGATCTTGCGTCCGCGAATGCGGTAGCGCTCGCCGTCGCCTTCCCCTTCCCCCTCGCGCGTGGCCGTGCAGACGAGCGAGGAGAGGTCTGAGCCAGCCGTGGGCTCGGAATAGCCCAGGCACCAGATTTCGCTGCCGTCCAGGATGCCGGGCAGGTAACGCGCCTTCTGTTCATCGGTGCCGCAGTCGATGATGAGCGGTCCGGTCATCACGCGACCGATGCGGCCCAGGCCCTCGGGGGCGTGGGCGTTGGCGATCTCGTCGTAGAAGATCGCCTCCTGGATGGGTCCGGCTTCGATCCCGCCGTAGGCCCGCGGCCAGGACAGCCCGGCATAGCCCGCGGCGTGCAGCTTCTTTCCCCATTCGCGGCGCAGCTCGTACAGCTCGTCCTCGGTGGCCGTGAGGTGCCGCTCGCTCCAGTCGGGCGGCAGTTCGCGCTCGAGCCAGGCGCGCACCGCGGCGCGGAACTGCAGCGCTGCTTCGTCGTTGAAGGAGGTGAAGGTCATTGGCAGTTCACTTGTCTTCAGTCCGCACGCCTAATTCGGCCACAGCGCCATGCCGCAGCGCTCCAGCACGCGGCCCATGGCCCACACATGGCGTGAATAAAAATGTACGCCGGCATCCCAGGTATAGCCGTAGCCGCCATGGATCTGGAAGGCGTTCTCGGTCACCGCGCGCATGCGGTCCCACACCACGCGCGCGGCGCGCAAGGCGGCCTCGGGCTCGTTGGCGCCCCACAGCACCGCCGTGCGCGAGACTTCCAGGTCGCGATGCATGTTGGCCACGCGATGCTGGATGGCCTGGTAATCCGCAATGGGCTGCCCGAACTGCTGGCGCTCGCGCGCATAGGCGATGCACTGCTCCAGCAACGCCTGGCAGCAGCCGACGAGTTCAGCTGCACACAGGATCGCAAGTTCCGCCCGGTGCGATGACGCCAGGCCGGCAGTGCCCGTCGGCGCCGTTCCCAGCGGCAGCGAGGGCGCATGATCCGAACGCGACTTGCCACGCTCGTTCCGGGCCGGGTCGCGCGCGGCGTGTGCTCCTGATGCTGCAGGGGCCGCTGCGACCATGGCATCGAACGCCTCGCTTGCCAGTGGCTGCAGCGCAGTGACGTAGCGCACCCCCAGCTCGCCAAGGAACGGCGCCAGGGCGTCGCCCTGCGCGCCTGCCTGGCACAGGCCGACGGTCAACCGGGCGCCCGCCAACGGCGCAATGTTGGCGCCGGCCCAACGATGCACCAGCATCGTCTGCAGATACGGCAGCGGCACGAGATGCCTGCCCCAGGCCTCTGCCACCACGACCAGGTCACGCAGCGCCAGGCCGGCGCCGCCGTCGGCCTCGGGGCGCCCCATGTCGAGCCACCCGCCATCGGCCAGCGCCTGCCACACCGGGCCATGATCGCCGGCGAAGTGCCGCGTGGATGGCGGGCCGCCGGCCTTGCGGCCGAAGATGCCGTGAAAGGCCTCGGCGGCTTCGCGCGCGATGTCACTCGCCAGCATGGCTCACCACTGGCCTGCAGCTAAGCCGAAAGATATTGTCATTTTGGAGAATTCGCATCCATCCACCGGACCGCTATGGACCGAATGTCATCATCCTCCAGCGTCCCGCCTCCGGCCATGGCGCGCCGGCATTCGGCCAGCAGCGGCAACACCTGCTCCTGGGTCACCCGGATCCCCAGCGACTCGAACTTCCACCACGCCGTCCACGGGCCGGTTGCCGCGGTGATGGGAAACCTGCGCTCCACGCCCACCACCGAGGACACCAGCGAGCCGTGGATCAGCGGATCGGTGATGGCTTCGATCTCCATGTCGTCCACCAGCGCGCATTCATGCGCGCCCGAGCCCAGCACCGGCTCGTTCCAGGTGCGCGGCATGCGCGTGATGCGTTCGGCGACGGCGGAGATTTTCTCGAGCTGCCCGAGGTCGATGCCGGTATCCACGCCATACAGCACTTCAAGGGCAGCGGCGGTCCCCGCAAGGCTTGCCTGGCAGCCGGCGGGTCCGGTGTCGAGCCCATTGACCGCGACTTCGATCACCTCGGCACCCGCGCGCGCCCCGGCGATCGAGGTGGCGATGCCCAGGCCGTACATGTTGTGCGTGTGCAGCGCGATCTGCAGCCTGGGCGCCGCCTTCTTGGCCACCTCGACCAGGCGCGCGATAGCCTCGGGCGCACTGCCGCCGGAGGAATCGGCGAGTGCCACCTCGAACGCCCCGTTGTCACAGGCCATGCGGCAATAGGTGTCGACATAGTCCTCGGTGGTCAGCGACAGGATGTTGATCCAGGCACTCACCTTCACGCCGAGGTCGGCACCCATGCGGATGACGCGCTGCGGGCGCTCCAGGTGATCCTGCAGCGTGTTCGGGAAGCGCAGCTCGCGCCAGTCACGCCCCTGCCAGGCGCGGCTGTAGGTAGCGCCGGCGGAAATCGGGATCGCCCGCCCGAGGTAGGTCGCATGCCACACCTGCACTGAGTCGTAACCGGAGGCCGCCGCCATTTCCATCTCGGCGCGGTTGGCCACGCTGCCATAGACGAGCTGGCAGGCGGGCGCGACCTGCTTGACCAGCTTCACTTCCTCGGTCATCTCCTCCACCGTGTGGCCGCGGCGAAAGCTCGAGGTGCTGATTTCGGGCACGCCGGCCGCCGCGAGCGCCAGCATCAGCTCGCGCCGCTCAGCCTGCGTCTGCGCCATGCCCGGCATCTGTTCGAGCGTGCGCAGCGTGATGTCGCGCAGGACGACGCGCGCCGGGAACTTGCCTGCCGCCGTTCCCACGCTGCGGTTGAGCGGATTGACCATCCACTTGCCCGGCACATAGGCGCCCTCCGGCCGGAAGGGCTTGAGCTCGCGCTGGAAGCCCGCGAGTTCGTCGGGCGTAAAGATCTGATTGATGTTCATGGTTTTCCCGAATTGTGGGTCTGTCGACCCGTCGATCACAACGCCGAATCAATGCTCATGGCATGCGCGGCGTGACTCCCCATCGCCTTGCCCACGCGAGCCCGCCAAGCGTATCCCCTGCCGGGACATACTCGCAACCCACCCAGCCCTTGTACCCCAGGCGATCCACGAATGCGAACAGAAACTCGCAATCGAGTTCACCGTTCCCCGGTTCATGGCGGCCAGGCGGATTACCCACCTGGATGTGCACCATGTCGCCGATATGCGCCTCCAGCGTTGCCGAGAGGTGCCCCTCCTCCATCTGCGCGTGATAGAAGTCGTAAATCAAGCCGATGTTCTTCCTGGCGATGCGCCGCATCAGTCGCAGCCCGTCGTCGGTGGTGCGGACCAAGTAATCCTTGAAGCGCACGTGGCTGATCGGCTCGATGCCCAGCGTGATGCCCGCCTTGGCCACTTCATCGGCGGCCCAGGCCATGTTCCGCACGTAAGTCGCCGACGCCACATCCACAGGCAGGTCGGCCGGGATGCTGCCGGCGAGGATGTGCAGCAGGCGCGCGCCGCTGGCGTCGCAGTATTCCAGCGCGCGGTGCACCGAGGCGCGCACGGCCTCCCGGTGCTCGGGAAAGATTGCCATCCCCAGTTGCTCCCGTCCCTCGCCCACCGGCGACAGCAAGGCCACGCAGGCGAGACCGGCATCGGCCAGGCGTCGCCGCAGTTCCACGGCAGAAAACTGGTATGGCGCCGGCGCGTTGATTTCAACCGCCGTGAAGCCTGCCGCCGCTGCGACGTCGAAACGCCGCTCCCAGGGCGTGTCGGTAAAGAGATAGCTCAGATTGGCGTCGAAGCGAGGCACGCAGCCCTCCTTGATTGCCGTTGGGTTCGACGGCCCGGAGCTTTGATTATCCCATCGGATGGCAAGATCCCGCGCGACACCAGCCCCTGCGCATTTTTCGTCAAAAAAAACGACCCTCCCGCGCCGTCGACCCCCTGCATTCGGCGGCAAACAATGCTAGTGTTCGCGCTCTTCATCAGGACTGGAAGGAAACACCATGGCCATATCCCACCGCATCTCACGCCGCATTTCGCGCCCCCTGGCAGCCTTGCTCCTGCTGGCTGCCGCCCACGCCCCCGGCGTGCTGGCGCAGCCCAAACCGGCCGCCCCCAACCCTGCCGAAGTCGAAGCGCTGATCAAGGCCGCCAAGGCCGAGGGCGAACTCGTCATCTACGGGTCGTCCACAGACAACGTGCTGAAGCGCGTGGGCGACGCCTACACGGCAGCCTATGGCATCAAGCATTCGTTCGTGCGGCTCTCCTCCACGCCGCTGATGCAGCGCTACTCGGCCGAAGCCTCCGCGGGCAATATCGCCGCCGACCTGCTGATGGCCGCGGGCGGCGTGCAGCCGTTTGCCGTCGAGGGCATCAGCAAGGGCTGGCTCGAGCCGGTGGCCAGTGCCGGCATCCCGGTGATCAAGAGCGGCCAGTACCCGGCCGCCTTCAACCGCAATAACAGCGCCATCGTCAGCATCCTCCTGTGGGCCATTTCCTTTAACACCGACAAGGTCAAGGGCGCGGACGTGCCCAAGGACTGGGCAGACCTGCTCAACCCGAAGTGGAAGGGCCAGATCCTTCTGCCGGAGCCGCGCTCGACCGAAGCCGTGCTCGATGTCATGACGCTGGTCTACGACAAGTACGGCGAGGACTTCTTCACCAAGCTGCGCGCCCAGTCGCCGCGCATGTACGCATCGCAGGTGCCCATGCTGCAGGCCCTCGGTGCGGGCGAAGGCGCCATCGGCCTGCCCACCAACGAGACGGCGGCCCAACTGCTCGTCAGCAAGGGTTCGCCCATCGGCACCATCGCCCCGCCCGTCACCACCGGCGTCGAGATGCAGATCACGCTGACCGCCCGCGCCAAGGCCAAGCACCCCAACGCGGCGCGCCTCTACGCCAACTTCGTTCTCAGCCCCGAGGGCAACAAGATCTACAACTCGGATCCCGGCAGCTACAGTGTCTACGACTCGGCCAGCATCCCCAAGGGCTACGAATCGCCCAAGCCCGGCGTGGGCGCCCGTGGGCCCCAAGTCAACAAGCTGCTGGGCATTCAGTAGCCATCGAATCGGTCATTGAATCGGTCATTGAATCGGTCATCGCACCAATAATCGGGTTGGGCCGTCAACCATTTTGTCGAGGATGAGAACCATGCACACCACCAAGAGACGTCGTTTCCTGGCATTGAGCGGAGGCCTGATTGCCGGTGCGCTGACCGGCAATGCGTTGGCACAAGCGGCGAAGGCCGGCACTTCCCAGCTCGATGCATTGATCGCCGCCGCGCAAAAGGAAGGCGAGGTCACCGTCTATTCGGCGTCGCCCGATACACAGATGCGGCGGGTAACCGGGGCTTTCAGCGCGAAGTACGGCGTCAAGGCATCCTTCGTCAGGCTCGGGAGCACGCTCCTCCAGCAGCGCTATTCCACCGAGGCCGAGGCGGGCAACATTGCCGCGGACATTTTCCTCAACGCGGGCAACGCGGCGAAGTATGCTGAAGAATGCATCGCCAAGGGCTGGGCCGAACCCATTGGCAAGGCCGGCATCCCGACGATCGACAGCGGCGAATACCCTGCCCGCTTCAATCGCGGGGTGGTCACCGTGGTTCAGATCACGCCCTGGGTCATTGCCTACAACACCGATCGCGTGAAAAGCGCCGATGCCCCCAAGACCTTCAAGGATGCACTGAACCCGCGGTTTAAGAACCAGATCATCATGCCCGACCCGCGTGAATCCGATGCCTATCTGGACGGGCTGGCGGTGATCCTCGCCGATTACGGCCCCGAGTACTTCACGCAACTGCTGGCGCAGAACCCGCGCATCATGCCGACCAGCGCCGTGGCGGTGCAGTCGCTGGGCGCAGGCGAAGGCGGCATCATGTTCCTCACCAGTGTGGCGCGCGCGCTCGAGATCAAGAGCAAGGGCGGCCCGGTGGACATCGTGTTCCCGGAGAGCACCAGCGGCATCGAAATCCAGGCCATGCTGACCAATCGCGCGAAGGCGCGGCACCCGGCCGCCGGAAGACTGTTCGCGCACTACATCATGTCGGTCGAAGGCAATCGGATCTACAACGACGAGCCTGGCGGTGCGTCACTCTACGATACGGCCGGCTTGCCAAAGCGTTACCAGTCGCCGAAGCCGGAGAACCTTGCGCGCAAGGCCGAATTGCTCAAACTCCTGGGCCTGTCGCTGACAAAGTAGCGGTGCAGGATGACCGGGAGTCCTCGTGCCTGACGTCCTGCCGTTGTCATCGTCGGTGTCGTCAGCGGCGTAGAGACGCGCAATATTGCGCCTTCGAAGATTATTGGGGCCGACGTCATATTGGCCAACGCAGCGTCGCGACACCATTCACTCTGCAGGAGACTTTGCCATGCCAAGAGTCGGTACGTTTGAAAACGCGCAGGCGACCTGGAAGATCTATCCGCTCGGGAATGACGCTGGCGAGCCGGTCGGCGCCGGGGACATCCTCGTGTCCGAACTCGGCAAGATGCCCTCGCCCCATTCCATCTACACCAGGCAGCCCGCCAACTTCCGGATTCCGCCCCACTATCACGATAACGCGCAGTTCCAGGTGTTCGTGGAAGGCAGCGCCACCTTCGGCAGCCGCGGCATCCGCCCACTGACCGTGCATTTCGCAACGCACCAGACGGGGTACGGGCCGATCGTCTCCGGCGACCAGGGGCTGATCTACATCACACTGCGCATGGCGACAGAATTCGGCGCCCACCTGGTCGACAAGCCGGAAGAACGCGAGCGCATGAACTCGCGCATCCAGCGCCGGCAGATTACGCATGAAGTGGGCGCGCTCGCGCCCGGGGCGCTGCAAGCGCTTGCCGCGCCAGAGGTGCTCGTCGCGCTCGACCCGGAACCCAGCGGGCTGGCCGCCTGGGTAGTGCGCCTGCCACCGTCGGCTGCGATGGCGGCGCCGCAGCACGCAGGAGGCGCGGGCCAGTTCCATATCGTGACCGCAGGCTGCATGATCGTTGACGGTGAAACCTATGGCCGGCACGCCTCGGTGTGGGTCGGGACCGAAGAGCGCGGCTTCACCCTGCGGGCCGGCGCTCAGGGCCTCGAAGCCGTGGTCTGCCAGTTTCCGCGCGAAGCGCTGCTGCGCGCGGAAGATATTGGGGCAACAGGAACCGCGCAGTAGCGCCTGTCCCGCAATCCGGGGCAGTGCAACGGCCAGAAGCGGGCCAGGAAAAAATGAGATCCTGGACAACCACCTTGGCCGCTCAGTAACCTCACTCTGGCTGAATGCCCGCCGTCTGCGCCACCTTTTGCCAGCGCCCCATTTCCGATCGCATGAATTCCGTAAAGAATTGCGGGGTGCCGCCGCCAATCTCGATGCCGGCACCGGTCATCGTGGCGCGCACATCGGGCGATGCCAGTGCCCTGCCGATTTCCACGTTGAGCCGGCTAATGATCTCCCTTGGCGTTCCCGCAGGCACCAGTATGCCGCCCTACGTGCTGGCTTCGTAGTCCTTGATGCCGGCTTCCAGCAAGGTCGGAACGTCCGGCAAGGCGGCCGAGCGCTGCGCCGTGGTAACGGCCAGGGCCCGCACCCCGCCCGATTTGATGTGCGGGGCGATCGCTGCTGTGGTGTCGAACATGACCTGGGTCCGGCCACTGAGCAGGTCGGCGTGGGCCGCCGTGCTGCCCTTGTAGGGGACGTGGGTCATGCGAATGCCGGTCAATGCCTTGAGCAGTTCGGCCGACATGAAATTGGGCGCGCCGGATCCGCTCGATGCATAGCTCAGCTTGTCCGGATTGGCCTTGGCGTACGCGATGAATTCCGCGACCGACCTGGCCGGCAGGCTGGGTGTCACCACCATCACCAGCGGCACGATATGGGTCTGGATGACAGCCTCGAAGCCTTTGATCGAATCGTAGGGAAGCTTCTTGAAGATGAACGGATTGATGGTGTGCGCACTGGCTGCGATCAGCAATGTGTAGCCGTCCGGATTCGCCTTGGCGACGGCTTCCGTGCCGATGATGGTTCCGGCACCGGCCTTGTTCTCGATCGTCACCGGCTGGCCAAGCACAGTCGCCAGCTTGCCGCCGATCAAGCGGGCGGTGATGTCGATTGCTCCCCCCGGTGGGGCGGGCACGACAAGCGTTATGGGCCGCGATGGCCAGGATTGCGCGCTGGCGGTCGTGTGGAAAAAACCTGGTACTGCAAGCGCCAAAGTCAGCAATGTACAGAAACGATTCACGGAATTCTCCAGAAATGAACGGGTTCAACTCGGCCCTGATTTACAGCTGCATGGCCACTATCGCATAAAGCGCGTCCTCTTCCACCAGATCCTTTGCAGCCACCCTCGCTGGTATCACCAACCACCTGCAATGATAGCGGTGCACAACTTGTCGAACACCCACTTTGGCGCGGCAAACGCCGATTGCTCGCCATCGCGATCATCGCATGACGGATAGAATCGAAACTCCGCCCCCCATTACTGAGGCACCGCATGAGTCAGAGAGACCCATCCCGACCGCGCATCACGGCCGCCCGTTCGCTGGTCGCGGAACTCGCGCGGCACGGCGTTGACCGCATCTTCTGCGTGCCGGGCGAGAGCTTCCTCAGCGTGCTCGACGCCCTGGTGGATCATCCGGAAATTCGCGTCGTGACCTGCCGCCACGAAGGCGGCGCTGCCATGATGGCGGAAGCCTGGGGCAAGCTGACCGGGCGGCCGGGGGTCGTGTTCGCCACCCGGGCCCCCGGCGCAACCAATGCCAGCGCGGGGATCCACGTGGCGCGGCAGGACTCAACGCCCATGATCCTCTTCGTGGGCCAGATCGCCCGTGATGCGCGCGAGCGCGAGGCGTTCCAGGAAATCGACCTGCGCGCCACGTTCTCCTCGCTGGCCAAGTGGGCGAGCGAGATTGACATTGCGGCGCGCGTGCCCGAGATCGTCGCGCGCGCCTTCCAGACGGCTACGAGCGGCCGCCCGGGGCCTGTCGTCATCGGAATGCCCGAGGACATGCTCGATGAGGAGATCACCACACCCGCCGCGCACCGATACCAGCCCAGCCAGGCCCGCATGACCAGCGACGATGAGACGGCGGTCACCGATGCCCTTGGCAACGCGAAGAATCCTGTAATGATCGTCGGCGGCGGCGGCTGGTCTGCCGACGCGGCGCACCTTGCGCGACGGTTTGCGGAAGCCTGGCAAATGCCCGTCGCCGCAACCTTTCGCTGCCAGGACTACGTCGACAATCGCAGCGAGAGCTACATCGGCAACCTGGGGCTGGGCGCCAACCCCGATCTGGTGGCAGCCATCCGCGACAGCGACCTCGTGCTGGCCATCGGAACGCGGCTCGAAGATGTCTCCACCAACAGCTATTCCCTTTTCGGCATCCCGCTACCCGCGCAGCGCCTGATCCACGTGCATGCGGATACGGGGGAACTCGGCCGCGTCTACCAGCCGTGGCTCGGCATCGTGTCGAGCGCGCAGGCGGCGCTGCGGCTTCTGGCCGAAACCGCTCCGCGCGCCCGCCCCGCCTGGCATGAACGGACGCAGGCGCTCCGGCAGGGCTACCTCGCGTGGACGACGCCGCCTGCGATCCCGGGACCACTGCAAATGGGTGCCATCGTTTCGTACCTGCGCGACCGGCTGCCGGACGACGCCACCATCACCAACGGCGCAGGCAATTTCGCCATCTGGCCCAACCGCTTTTTCCGCTACCGCGATTTCGGCAGCATGCTGGCCCCGACATCGGGGTCTATGGGATACGCCGTGCCATCGGCGGTGGCGGCGAAGCTGGCGTTTCCCGAGCGGATCGTCGTGGCCTTCACCGGCGACGGCGACTTCCTGATGACCGGCCAAGAACTGGCGACGGCGGCGCGTGAACAATCGCCCGTGATCGTCATCCTCGTGAACAACGGCATGTACGGCACCATCCGCATGCATCAGGAGACGCATTTCCCCGGACGCGTGAGCGCCACCACGCTGACCAATCCGGATTTCGTGAAGCTCGCCGAAGCCTACGGCGCCATGGGCGTCCGCATCACCCACACCGAACAGTTCGCCAGTGCATTCGAGGAGGCGCTCTCCTGTGGCCGCAGCGCGCTGCTCGAACTGGTTCTCGATCCGGACATCATCACGCCGACGCAGACCATTACGGCGCTGCGTGCGGCGAAGCACGCCTGAACAACCACGTCCGCCGAATTTAATGTCAGTAAATAGTCGCTTTATCTACGTATAGTATTGGATTTATACCTGTACTGTCAGTAATTATTGAGGCAATTATCGGATACACACTGGCAGTCCGAAAGCAACCTCAACTAATGCAGTTTTGGTCTCGCGCCGGGATTCGATGGGGTTCCGATCCTCATCGTTGAAACGCGGTCGCAGCCCTCTTGCTCAAGACACTCCCATCAGGAACTCCGCCACCATCCCCACCACCCCGGCCTCCCGCTCCCGATGCGGCACATGCCGTGTGTCAGACATGATCTCCACCCGAGCGGGCCCGCCGACTCGCTGACCGATCAGGGTCGGGTGCACGGGTGATCCGTACTCGTCCTCCTCGCCATGGATGGCGAGGACGGGGCATGTCACGCGCGGCAGCACGTCTTGCAGCGACCACGCAGCGAACGCGGGGCTGAGCCACGTGTCGATCCAGGCGCCGAGCACCCACTCGGTCTTTTCGCCGTGGTACTTGCGCAGCCGCGCGAGCTGCTGCGGATCCTTGAAAGCCTCCCTCGCCGCTTCGATCCCCTTCACGGTGCGCTCCTCGACGAACACCTGCGCCGACTCGGTGATCACGGCCACGCAATCGTCGGGGTACCGGGCGGCGCAGTGAATCGCCATGCCCCCGCCCACGCTGTGGCCGAAGGCGACGAAGCGCCGGATGCCATAGTGACGGCGAATGGCCGCGAAGCCGGTGTCGGCTTCCGCCTCGACAAAGTTCGGCGACAACGTGCCGGGGTAAGGGTCGGACTCGCCGAAGCCAAGGCGATCGTAGGCAATCACCTGCCGGCCGGTTGCCGCGCACAAAGCCTCGGGAAAGCCGCGCACAACGCGACGCTGCCGAGCGAGTCGTGAAAGAGGAGCACCGGAATGTCCGAACGCGGCACAGCCGGCTTCCAGGAACGCGCGAACAGCCGGCCTCCCGCGATCTGCAGCCTGGAGTCCTTTGACTGAGCTTCTTCCGCCATATGGATCATCATCAAGAAAGAGAACGGCAAGAAACCGAGGACAGTGCAGCAGGCCCATTGTCGCCGATTCTTGCACGAGGAATAGTAAATCCGACTCGACTTGGAACCGGTTGAACAATTGTTGCTTGGCCTGCCAGTGGAGGAGAGCTTGAGGGAATGTTTTTCCTGATCGTGAAACGGCCTTGTTTTGAAATTCCCGGTCGGCCCGACGATGCGACACGAGGCGGTGCACGTTCCTGTGCCATCTGAGTTACCCTTCTGCCCTGCCGGTACATCAATCGACGCGACCGCGGCGGCAAGATTGCGCTGTAGCCACGGAATTGCCGGGGGGCTTCCCAATCCCAACCGTTAATGAGCAGGCAATGAGCCGTCACGCGAACCCATTCGTCATCGCCTTTCTTGTCCTCGCCCTGGTTCTCGCGATCGGAACCAGCCGCGCAGCCGAGCCCTATCCCAATCGCCCGATCCGCATCATCAACCCCGTGCCGGCCGGCGGTACCCTGGATGTGCTCGCGCGCGTGCTGGGCGACAAGCTCAAGGACAGGATCGGGCAGCCCCTTATCATCGAGTCCCGTCCGGGCGCCAACGGCATGATCGGCCTGGCTGCGGCTCAGCAGGCCAAGCCGGACGGCTATACGCTGCTGGGCAACAGCACGCCAATGGCCTCCGGGCGCCTGCTGCACAAATCGTTCACCATCGACGTGGCAAACGACTTCGACCACATCGTCGAAGTCATCGCCGCCTCGCAATACCTGGCATCGAATCCCGGCGCGCCCTTCAAGACCCTGCAGGAAATGGTTGCCTATGCCAAGGCAAACCCGGGAAAGATCAACTTCGGCACTTCGGTATCCATCCAGCTCGATTCGCTCATGCTGCTGAAGTCACTCGGCATCGAAGTCAACCTGGTGCCCTACTCGGGATCCGGCGTGCTGCCGCAGGCCGTGCTGGGCGACAGCACCCAGGTGATCCACGTTTCGTTGCCGCCAATCAAGGGTCTGCTGGCGGAGAACCGGGTCCGGGGGCTGGCCGTTGTCTCGCTGCAACGCTCCGGCATCACGCCCAACGTGCCGGCGATCGGGGAACTCTTTGCCGACCAGGATCCGCTCGTGGTCCACAGCGGCATCTCCGGCCCCAAAGGCTTGCCGCGCGAAATCATCCAGAAGCTGAACGCCGAAATCAATGCCGTCCTAAAGATGCCCGAGGTCATAGCGCGCTACGCAGACGTGTTAGGCGCCGAAGTTCGGGGTGGCACGCCGGAAGAATGGCGGGTGGTGCAGGACAAGACCTACATGCAATTCACACGCGGCACGCAGGCCCTGAAAATACAGCCCCAGTGAGCGATAAGACGGAGGCCTGCCCGCGACAACGGCCTTGTGGCCAGATTCACAAGTAAGCAGGACCAGCGCAATCGTCACCGATTCGCGCGCGAGAAAATCATATCTACTGCCCCTCGCCGGCAGGTCCGATCGAGGCGACTCGCACAGCCTACTGGGGTTCGAGCCCGATGCTCTTGGCGATTTCCGCGATCAGCCGCCCGGTGTCGGCGAGGCTTTTCACCGCATCCTCCTGCGACTGGACGATGGTGTCGAACTTCAGTTTCGCAAACTGCGCCTGCACTTCGGGGAGCTTCATTGTGGCCACCATCGTCGCATGCAGCTTGTCCATGACAGGCTTCGGCGTGCCCGCCCTCACGCTGAGGGAGAACGTGAGGCTGGGAATCTGCGGGTAGCCGATTGACTTGAATGTTGGCGCATCCAGGAAAGGCGCGAGGCGCTGGTCGCCCGTCACGCCGAGCACGCGAATCTTGTCGCCCAGTCCCATGACCTGGGTCTCGTTGATGAAACCCATCTGGACTTCGTTTGTGCCCAGGCCGGTGCTGTAAATCGCCCCATCCTTGTAGGGGACGTGAGTGACCTGGATGCCGGCCGCGCGCAGCAGGGCTTCAGTCGTAAGCCGCACCAGCGGGATTGAAGACCCATAATTCAGTTTGCCGGGATTCGCCTTGGCGTAGGCGATCATCTCGGGAAGCGACTTCCATGGCGCAACCACCGGCGAGGCCAGGATGAAGCGCCCATCGACAAAGTTCATCACCGGTACCAGGTCGCGCAGCGGGTCGAACCGCAGATCCTTGACGCTCACGGCCAGGGACGCCATGGCCGCAACGGGGACGACGGCAAGGGTGTACCCGTCCGCAGGCGCCTGCTTCGCCACATACTCGTAGCCGATGATGCCGCCCGCGCCAGGGCGATTGTCCATGATCACCGGCTGCCCCAGTCGCTTGCTCATCTCCGGGGAAAGAATGCGCCCCAGGAGGTCCGCGCCCGTGCCGGGCGCATTCCCCACCACGATCCTGACCGTCTTGGATGGATATTCCTGCGCCGAGGCGACAGGCGCCCCGGTAATGCCCAGGCACAAGGCCCCGATCGTGAGCCATACAGATGGTGTCACATGAAGCATTGAGTCCCCCTTATCTGCACTGTCCATAAAAAGCCTCAAGTCAACGGAAAAGAGCAACCGCCCAATTCTCGCACGCACTCATGGTTTGGGTATGCGCAGCCGACTGATCATCAACGAGCCCGAAATCGCGAACATGAGAACGAGTGGATGAAGACTGTAGCCGCCCAAGGTGACCTGGCCGAACCAAAGGTTCTCGCGTACTGCGCCCGACCATGCCGCCAGGGCAAGGACCAGAACGAGAACGATCGACGTCGGGATGGGTGTTCCTTCGAAGTACTTCACCTTGTTGCCACCTTCGGACAAAGCTTCCGCCGTGACGTTGTAACGGGCAAGTCGCGAGACCCCGCAGGCGACAAAGAAAGCCAGGACGATACGGTCGTACAGGCCTTGCATGCCGCAGCCATAAGCAATGATCGCAGGGGCCACGCCGAAAGAAATAACGTCGGCGAGCGAATCGAGCTCTCGACCCAAAAGGGAAGTTTTCTGCCTCCACCTTGCTATCCGGCCGTCCAGCACATCGAATATCAATGCGGCCAGGACAAGGCCGCAAGCAAAGTAGACGTGCTTGATGTCATTCAGTTCAAGGTAAGTCATGATTGAAAAGAGGGCTCCTGTTCCGCACACGGCATTCGCGAGCGTGAACCAATCCGCCAAGTGGAAATCCCGAATCATTGAGAACGGCTTGCCCGTTGGTCTTGTCGTCATTGGATGTGCTTTCCTGGTTGGCAAGTGCCACTGGCGGCGTAGCGCATGGGCCTTGGTACGTTGACGAAGACGGTCAGTTTGCGCCACATCGGCCTCCGTAGGGGAGAAGTAAATGGGGTCAGAACAACAGCCCAATTGCCGCCGATTCGCGCGCAAGGAATGCCCATTCCGACCCAGCTTATTTCTTCGGACAGCCCCGGCCGCATGCCGTTACAATCCCCCCATCCAGTCCCCACGGAGGAACCATGTCCCAAGCCAAGATCCAGATCCTCGACCCCGTCGGCAATGTGCCGTCCGGTGGCCACAAACTTGCACCGCTGCTCGAGAGCGTCGGCGGCTCGCGCGTCGGCTTTCGCGTGCAGTGGCCGAGCTTCGACATTTTCATGGAGCGCATCGGCGAGCTGCTGCGCGACCTGTACGGCGTGAAGAGCATCGACATGCTCTACACAGGCAGCGACGGCACGGCCGCGGGCAAGGTGTCCATTCGCGGACGGTCGGACGCCGTGAGCTGGGACCGCACCTACGATGAGCTGGCCGGAAAGGTGGATTGGGCCGTCTCGGGCCTTGCGGCCTGAGGGTCCTGCACGTCGTGGTGTATCCACGACACCATCGAGATGCAAAAGCGCGGCATTCCCACGGTTGC
>CANJXQ010000063.1 GCA_947478805.1 Betaproteobacteria bacterium
CGCCATACAAACTTCAATTTGCCGTAACTTCGCAACGATTTGCTCCGCCTTGTGGTGCTTGGTCGGCATAACCTGTTCCTCCAAAATAATGTCCAGTTCGTGAAATCCTCTCACATCTACTGGTACAGCTATTTCGGGCTAGGTCAAGACAATGGTTATGCCAAGGAGCTGGGCAGGGTTCAGTCGCTGTTCGCCCCGCATGAACGGCTGCCAGGTAATGAACAAGCCGAAGTGCGCGAGCATGAAGGCCCGCGCCCAGAAATCCTCTGCGCCACGCAGGGCAGCTACGTGGAGCAGGACCAGCATGATGAGGAACAACACCCGCCAGTAGCGGGTAATCGCCATTTGTGATGCGCCGATCAACGTGCTTGGAGCCATGAAGGACCTCAATTTGTGGCGGTTTGCGGCGAACTGACTGCTTGCAGCCAGCCGCACTTGGCCTTAGGCTAGGCGACGCACGTTTTGTACCATACTGATCTGATATGCGAAATGCGATTTTCTTGACGCTTGGCCTCAAGCGTCCGAGAGCGCCTAACGGAATTGCCGTCAGGCGCCCTGAAGCAGGGGAGTTTGGGGGGAGTATCCCCTCAATAGGGTAAGGTACTCTGAGAGAATCGGCACCAAACCATGACCTATTTCAATACAATCATCCGACTCATCCTGATTGAAGCGGTCAGGTCGCGGCTCCCCTGGCTGCTTTTGATCGTGATTGCCATCTCGTTCGGCTTGTCGCAATTTCTGGGGCAGGTGGCCATCATCGAGGCAAAGGAAATCCAGGCGACGCTGCAAGGGGCTTTCCTTCGCGTGACCGCAGTCTTCATCGTTGCCACGTTCGTGATCACGAGCATGGTTCGCGAGGCGAATGACAAGGTCACCGAACTGCTGCTGTCGCAGCCTGCGCCAAGAGCCGCCTACTATTTCGGGAAATTGGCGGGGTACACAACGGTGGCCGCGTTCGTTGCCGTCATTTTCTCACTGCCGCTGATCTTTTTCGCACCGATACCCGGATTGCTGGCTTGGGCAATTTCCCTCGCCTTTGAACTGTCGATGATGGCGGCAATGAGCCTGTTTTGCGTCCTTTCCCTGACGCAAATACTGCCCGCCATTTCCGCCACAGCAGCGTTCTATCTGCTGGGGCGATCGCTTGCCGCAATGCAGCTCATCGCTACAGCGTCCGTGTCGAAGATCCCGTCATTTGCCGACCAGGCAATCAGCACTTTGGTCAATGCAGTATCCCTTGTGCTTCCAAGCATCGATCAGATGACCATTTCCGAGTGGTTGGTCGATGCGCCGTCGCCCGAGCGGCTGCTTGCGTCGGCAGGCCAGGCCTTTCTCTATGTCGCCCTATTGGCTGCTGCATCCCTGTTCGATGTCTATCGCAAGAATCTTTAGCAAGTCGTCCGAGCGCAGCATCCAGGCGGTGCCCAACGCGGTCTTGCTTGGGCTGGCGATTGCGTTGGCCCTGCAGATTTTCGTGAAAATCCAAGGTCCCGAACCGCGCGCGGGCGCATCAGATCTCTCGACCCTCCCTTCCCGTCCAATCCTCCAACTGGCAGCGGCAGGAGATCCCTCACCCTTGGCAAAGCTGCTCATGTTGCATCTGCAGGCCTTCGACCTCAATGCCGGCAATACACTGACGTATGGCGCGCTTGACTACGATCGACTGATCGACTGGCTGGGGAAAATTCTCGAGCTCGATCCTGCCGGACAATATCCCCTGCACGCCGCCAGCCGCCTCTACGCCGAAATTTCCAATCAGGAAAAGCAGCGAAAGATGCTCGACTTCGTCTATCAACGCTTTCTTGCCGACCCAAACCGACGCTGGCCGTGGCTGGCGCATGCCGCGGCTATTGCCAAGCATCAACTGAAGGACCTCCCCTTGGCGCGCCAGTATGCGGCCGCGTTACAGGCACATGCGACCGCACCCGGCATTCCACTTTGGGCCAAGCAGATGGAAGCCTTCATTCTCGAGGACATGGATGAACTGGAAACTGCCCGGGTCATGATTGGCGGATTTGTGAACAGTGGCCAGATAAAAGACCCCGGTGAACTGCGCTTTCTGGATCAGCGACTGAAGGAAATCGAAGCGCGCATTACCGCAAAAAAGAAGGGAAAGAACGCTGCCCCTTGATGCAGATATGCCGTCGGCATTTCGTCGCACCTGTCGAATAATCAACAAACTGGAATCAGTCTATTGACTTTTGCGGTGGTTTTCGGCCTGTTTGGACATAAATGAGTCAAATTCTCCCCAAGGCTATTGGTACGGATTTTGCGTAATTGGGTAGACCAATTTTCGCCAATGGCGGAGGAATGATGAAAAATCAGGTTATTACATCCCTGAACTTAAGCAAGAGTCTGGGAAAGCGTCAGGGTGGTTTTACTCTGGTTGAAATCGCCATTGTCCTCGTCATCATCGGGCTGCTGCTGGGCGGCATCCTGAAGGGTCAGGAAATGATCACCCAAGCCAAAATCAAGAACGTCGTCAATGACTTCAATGGCATTACGGCTGCCTTGAACTCCTACCAAGATCGCTATCGCGCCATCCCAGGTGACGATCGCAATGCCTCCACGCGCTGGACCACGCAAAGCCTGCCCACGGCGGGTACCTTGAACGGCAACGGACAGATTAGCGGCAACTACAACCAAACCTTGACCACGCTCGCGACTGCCGGGCAGGAGTCCAACCTGTTCTGGTGGCATCTGCGGCTGTCGGGGTTTGTTGCAGGTCCGACTTCTGGCGTGGCCGCAGCTATCCAGCCTAACAATGCGGTGAACGGCATCATGGGTGTTCAGACGGGTACTGGTTCAGCGTCACTTGGCTTTGCGTCACTCATCATCTGTACTTCCAACCTTCCGGACAAGATTGCCATCGCCGTTGACTCGCAAATGGATGACGGCGCTCCGGACACGGGTCAAGTGCGCGGCATGTCGCAGACTTCGCCCAACCCGGCCACGGGTACGGCCGCAACGGGTTATCAGGAGACCGGCACCAATCAATACCTGCTCTGCAAGAACCTGTAGGGCTGCCATTCGGGAAGGTTTGCTATCAGGTGCGGTTCATCGGCCTTTTCGCATGCGGTGGTCGAGAAGACATGCGCACCAAACAGCTCCGCACGGATCACAAGCACTCGAAATAAGCATTTTGCATACTACGCATCACATTAAGTGGAGGAATCATGAGATATCAAGTCCTTAGGCATGCCATTTTGCACGGCAAGAAGTCACAGCAAGGATTTACGCTGGTTGAAATCGCCATTGTCCTGGTCATCATCGGGCTGTTGCTTGGGGGCATTCTCAAGGGCCAGGAAATGATCACGCAGGCCAAGATCAAGAACGTCGTCAATGATTTCAACGGCATCACGGCCGCATTGAACTCCTATCAGGATCGCTACCGCGCCATTCCCGGCGACGATCGCAATGCCGCCACGCGATGGACCACGCAAAGCCTGCCCGCAGCAGGAACGATCACCGGAAACGGACAGATCACTGGCGCGTACAACGCCACGTTGACGGCCGTCGCGGTGACGACGCAGGAGTCGAACCTGTTCTGGTGGCACCTGCGCCTTTCCGGCTTCGTTGCAGGTCCGACCAGTGGTGTCGCTGCCGGAATCCAGCCAAACAATGCGGTGAACGGCATCATGGGTGTTGAAACAGGCGCCGGCGCCGGAACCCAAGGGTTTGCTTCGCTGATCATCTGCACATCCAACCTGCCGGACAAGATCGCCATTGCCGTGGACTCCCAGATGGATGACGGTGCGCCGGACACAGGGCAGGTAAGGGGACAGTCCCAAACCGCACCCAACCCGAATCTTGGCGCTGCGGCAACGGGCTATCAGGAAACCGGCACCAATCAATACCTGCTGTGCAAGAACCTGTAGGCTCAGCCCGCCGTTGCTGAAAAAGCCCGCTTCGGCGGGCTTTTTCTTTGCTGCGATTCAACATTACATGGCCGCGCACATGCCAGAGTCCAAAGGCGCCTTGCCACGGTACATGGAGCTGTCTTCGCTCGTCGCGGCGTCGATTTGCGTGCTGCCATTCCTGCTTCCGCACCACGCGCTGCCTCTGCCCAGCTTCCAGGCAGAGTGGTTGGCGTTTGCCTTGGGCACTACCGCGGCGGGATTGGCCCTGATTGCCAATGCGCGACGCATGTCTTGTCTTGCCCCCCTGCCCAGACTCTCTCAGGCCTTGTTTGCACTCGCCGCGTTCGTCGCCATTCAAAACCTCTTGCGTCCCGGGACGTACGCTTCGATCCCGGTCTTGGCCATCGCCTATATCGCGTTTGCGGCCACCATGGTTTGGCTCGGCAGCCAATTGTCCAGAACATTGGGCCAGGAAAAAATCCTTGGCCTGTTCGCAGGCTGGCTTTTCGCTGGCGCGCTCATCACCGCGCTCCTGGCGTTTGTCCAGTACATCGGGCGGCCGGCATGGTTGGAAGAATTTGTCGCGGGGCAGTCGTCAGAGCGCGCCTACGGGAACATCGCCCAGTCCAATTTGTTTGCCAATTACATTGCCCTGGGTGAGGCGTCCCTGATATTTCTTTGGGTAAAGCGCAGCGTGAGCACGCCGGCCGCAGCGATGGCTGCCGTGATGCTGGCTGGCGCAGGGGCACTTTCCGGAGCACGCAGCACTTTGCTCTTCGTCGCATGCTTCGCCGCGCTGGGTATCGCATCAGGATTGCGCGGGGCAAATCCCGCGTCCAAGCGGATGATGGCGGCGGGGTTTGGCATGGCGCTTGTGATGCTCGCATGCACCTTTTTTGCGCACTGGATAGCAAGCCTCATCCCCACCGCAGGCTCACTGGGCCGCACGCTCGATGGCGTTGGCCTGCAAGGAGAACCGCGATGGCAGGCATGGCGCCTCGCGCTGGACATTTTCCGGCAACACCCGTTGATCGGCGCAGGTTGGGGATCATTTCCCGGAGCCGCATTCTCATCGGGTATATCCCCGGAGATGACGCTCTACGGAGAGGTGTGGACCTCGGCGCACAACCTGCCACTGCACCTCTTATCCGAAGTCGGACTGATCGGCACTGCAATCATTGGGTTTGGATTATTTGCCTGGGCATGGACTGCCGGCCGAACCTGGCTGATCGACCCGAATCCCGCCTTTGGCTGGGTTTTTGCGATCGCGGGGGTCGAGCTCGCCCACTCCCTGGTCGAGTTCCCGCTGTGGAGCGGGCACTTTCTCGGACTCACCGCGCTGGCCATGGGCGCGGGCAACCAAAGTCCGTCACATAAGGAGCCGTCATCCCGGCTTCGTGGGACCGCGCTGGCCGTCACATGCATCGCGCTCTCGGTCGGACTCATGTCCGCCTTGCGTGACTATGTTCTTCTCGAATCAACCCATATCACCGGAACGACATTGACACTCGCGGCACCAGCGCAGGTTGAAGTGGACACCCAAACGATGAAATCGCTTGCACGCGGACTCTTCGCGGCCGTTGCGGAGGCCCAGATATTTTCCAGGCGCAGCCCGGAGACGCCCACCGATGACACCATGCTGCAGATGGGGGGGCGGCTCATGCGCTTCTGGCCGAGCCATGCCGTCGCACTCCGGCATGCAATTGACCTCGCCCAGTCGGACAGGTCCGCCGATGCCATTACCCTCGTCGTTGCGTTGGATCGGGCATTCCCGCTGCGATGCGCTGAAACACGCTCCGTGCTTGCGCGCGCGCGAGCACTCAATCCAAAGACCTTGGACGAGATGATGGCGGCAATAGGGGCATCAACGTGCGGCCGCTCCCCCGCTCATTGATGCCCACCCGTCGCTAGCCGGTCAGCAACTTCAATTCCGCAATCGCCAGTGCATCCGGATTTCCCAGCAGAACCACGACGTCGCCCTCTTCGAAGATCGTATCTGCCGGCGGCTGGATCATGCGAACCTCCCGGCGCCTCAAGGCGGTCACGCTCGCCATGTCATCTGCCAGCCGCAATTCAGCCAGTGTTTTCCCGATGGCGAAACTGCCCTGTACCAACGCCACGGAATGCAGTCGAGGACCGGTCGCCTCCTCGACAGAGTCTGCATCATCAGATGCGCCATGGAAAAAACCGCGCAGCAATGAATACCTGTTATCGCGCACCTCCCGGATGCGCCGGATCACGCGACGCAGCGGCACGCCAAGCACGACCAGCGCATGCGACGCCAGCATGAGGCTGGACTCAAAGGTTTCCGGGACGACCTCGGCGGCGCCGGCCTCCAGCAGCTTTTCCATGTCCGAGTCGTCGCTCGTGCGGACGATGATCGGAAGGGTCGGATTGATGGCGTGGGCATGATGTAACACGCGCAGCGCCGCAGCCGTGTCGGCGAAAGTGACGACCATCGCGCTTGCGCGCATGACACCTGCGGCCACCAATGTATCGGCGTGCGTCGCATCGCCAAACACCACGCGCTCGCCGGCCGATGCGGCTTCAGTCACGCGCTCCGGATCGGGATCAAGCGCGACGAATCCGATGCCCTCCTGCTCCAGGAGGTGCGCAAGGCGCTGGCCGGTGCGTCCATACCCGCAGATGAGAACATGCCGCTCGATCGCAATGCTCTGCGCCGCAACCCGATGCAATGCAAGCGACTGCAGCATCCATTCATTCCTGGACAGACGCATCACGATCTTGTCACTTGCCTGGAGGATGAAGGGCGTCGCAAGCATCGACAACAGCATCGCGGCGATGGTGATTTGTGAAAAATCGCCCGGTATCAACGAATTTTGCTGCGCCAGAACGAGAATCACCAGGCCGAATTCACCCGCCTGCGCCAGTGTCAGTCCGGTTCGCAATGCAGTACCGGATGCACTGCCAAAGGCCCGGGACAACCCGGCCAACAGCGCGAACTTGAAAAGGACCGGCAGGACCGCAAGGGCGAGCACCAGAACGACATGCTCGCCCACGACACGCACATCCAGTTTCATGCCCATGGTGATGAAGAACAGTCCGAGGAGGATGTCCCTGAACGGCTTGATGTCCTCCTCGACCTGATGTTTGTACTCGGTCTCGGCAATCAGCATTCCGGCAATAAAGGCACCAAGCGCCATGGACAGGCCGGCAAGCTCGGTGAGCCAGGCCAATCCCAAGGTAATGAACAGGACATTGAGCACAAACAGTTCACGCGAACGGCGTTTTGCCACGACGTGGAACCACCCGCGCATGAATCGCTGGCCAAGGAAAAGCAGGATGACGAGAACCGCAGCCGCTTTTGACAAGGCGATAGCGAGTCGCGCCGGCAGCTCCCCCGGGTCCCCAGCGATGGCAGGTATGACGATCAACAAGGGAACGACCGCAAGGTCCTGGAAGAGAAGCACACCAACCGCTTCTCGCCCATGCGGCGTTTCCAATTGCATGCGTTCCATCAAGATTCGAACCACGATGGCCGTTGATGACATCGCCAAGGCGCCGCCAATTGCGAACCCCGGCTTCCAACCGAATCCGGCCAGCATCGACGCGATGGTCACCAGGAAAAGCGTGAACGCGACCTGCGCCAAACCCAAGCCAAACACGACACGGCGCATGCGAAACAATTGCGGGAGGCTGAACTCGAGTCCGATGGAGAACATCAGGAAAACCACGCCGAACTCCGCCAACTTGCCCGCGTCCGGTGAGTCCGAAATCCAGCCCAGCGCGTGAGGACCGATAAAAATGCCAACGGCCAGATAGGCCAGCACTGGTGGCAACGAGAAGACGCGAAAGAGTGCAACCGCAGCGACTGCGCTGGCCAGCAGGACCAACACCAGTTCAAGGGCTCCCATCACCATGCACAGACCTTTATTTTTGGATCGGAACTCATTGAATCGCGTGGATAAATCGGAATTCCGCCATACCCCTCTGATATACTGCAGGCATGAAAATTGCCGCCAACCCCTCCTCGCTAACGCTAGCCAGGCAGGTACTGCGTATCGAATCGGATGCGGTTGCCGCGCTGATACCCCGCCTCGGCAGCGAATTTCTCACCGCCGTTGAACTGATCCTCAACTGCGGCGGTCGGGTAGTGGTGTCGGGCATCGGGAAATCAGGCCATATTGCGAGAAAAATCGCCTCGACCATGGCCAGCACCGGAACACCTGCATTTTTTGTCCACCCCGCCGAGGCGAGTCACGGCGACATCGGCATGATAACGCGTGATGACGTCATGCTCGCGCTGTCCAACTCCGGAGAAAGCGCGGAATTGCTGACCATCGTGCCTGCGATCAGGCGCCAGGGCGCAAAGTTGATTGCAATCACCGGAAACGGGGATTCGACCCTCGCCCGCGAATGCGATGTCCACCTGGATGCCCACGTCGATCAGGAGGCATGCCCGCTCGGACTTGCGCCCACCGCCAGTACCACGGCCGTCCTCGCCCTGGGCGACGCCTTGTCCGTCGCCCTCCTTGACGCACGCGGGTTCGATGCCGATGACTTTGCGCGCTCGCATCCTGGCGGAAGCCTCGGTCGCAGGTTGCTCACGCGTGTCAGTGACGTCATGCGCACCGGTGACGCGGTTCCTGCCGTCTCGACTGGTGCGACCTTGCGCGACGCCGTTCTGGAAATGACCAACAAGCGCATGGGCATGACGGCCGTTCTGGACGCGGAACATTGCATCGTCGGCATATTCACCGATGGTGACCTGCGCCGCTCCCTTGACCAACTGGGCGACATCCGGACACGACCCGTCGTCGACGTCATGACGCGCAATCCGCGCACGACCGCCCCAGGCGACCTGGCAGTCGAAGCCGTGGAAATCATGGAGCGCCACAAGGTCAATCAGATCCTTGTGGCAGGAGATGACCGTCGACTCGTCGGTGCACTCAATATGCACGACCTTTTTCGCGCCAAAGTCATATGAACGACACAGCCCTGGAACGGGCAAAAGCGATTCGGCTGATGATCTTCGATGTCGACGGCATCCTCACCGATGGCCGGCTCTACTTCAGTGCGCAAGGCGAAGAATTGAAAGCCTTCAATATCCTGGACGGGCATGGTCTGAAGTTGCTGCGGGAGTCTGGGGTAGACACGGCGATTTTGACGGCACGCAAATCTGCCATCGTGGAACAGCGCGCACGGGAACTCGGGATCGCAAACGTGCGCCAGGGTGTCACCAACAAACTGCAAGGTTTTGTCGAACTGCTCGCCCATTGCCGATGTTCGGCCAGGGAAGCCGGCTATGCCGGCGATGATGTGGTGGACTTGCCGGTCCTCACCCGGTGCGGGTTTGCCGCCTCGGTTCCGAACGCCATGGCAATCGTGAAGAGCCGGGTGCACCTGGTAACCCAAGCCAACGGTGGCCACGGCGCGGCCCGGGAAATCTGCGAATTCATCATGCATGCGCAGGGAACACTGGACGCCGCCATCGCCCCCTATCTCGCATGAATTTTCGCGTCAACAATCTGCTCCCGATACTGCTCGTGCTGCTTCTGGCCGGCCTGACCCTGTGGCTCCGGGTAGCGGTCGAGCAGACCGAACCAAGCAGGGCCGCCTCCAATCGACATGACGCAGATGTCATCGTCGACAATTTCAAACTGGTACGAATGAGCCCCGCCGGCACCCCGCTTTATTCGATGAACGCGCAACGGATGACTCATTATCCGGACACCGACACGTCCGAACTGGTCCTGCCGGCTTTCTTCAAGCGTGGCCCGGATGGAGTGACCATGAGCGTAACAGCCAATAGCGCGGTGATTACTCCTGACGCCAGCGAGGCCCGATTCAGGGGCAATGTGCAGTTGCGGCGCAGCGCAATCGGGGAGCAACCGCCCATGCTGGCCCAGACGGAATTCCTGCACTTGCTGGCGGACAAGGACCTGCTCGTGACGGACCAACGGGTCACGATTCAGGAAGGCAGCACCGTATTTAGCGGCGTGGGAATGGAATTCAATCGCGCCGCGCGGAAAATCCAGCTGCATTCCCAAGTCAAAGGACATTTCAATGCCATCAAGCACAATTGACCGGCTCCGTCTTGGCTGCGCCTGGGCAGCGGTTGCCCTGGCAATGATTTCAGCCCAGACTGCGCGCGCGGAAAAAGCGGATCGGGACAAGCCTGTCAACATCGAATCCGACCGCATGAACGCGGATGATGCCCGCAAGACGGCGATCTTCGAAGGACGCGTGGTATTGACCCAGGGCACGCTGACCATTCGGGCTGAACGAATTACGGTCCGCCAGGACCGCGATGGTTTCCAGTTCGGCACGGCAACCGGGAACCCCGCTTCGTTTCGGCAAAGGCGCGACGGCTCCAGCGAGTTTGTCGACGCCGAGGCCGAGCGGATTGAATACGACGCGCGCGCAGACAAGGTCGAGTTTTTCGAGAATGCCCGCATGCGCCGTGACGGCGGCGATGATGTTCGCGGCGCGTACATTTCCTATGATGCGAAGACCGAGCGCTTCACCGTGAATTCGAAACGCGACGGCACTGCGCGTGAGGCAGCCAAGGGCGCACCGCAGGACCGTGTACGGGCGATCATCCAGCCCCGCAGTTCGAGCGACAGCGCCGCACCTTCCCCCAGCGGCGCCAAGCCGGCTTCCAGCAATTGAACACCACCGAAGCACGGCTCAACGCATGACCGAACTGACAGCCTCGAAGCTGAAGAAGCGCTTCAAGTCCCGGGAAGTCGTCAAGGACGTTTCCATCAACGTCGCCAGCGGCGAGGTCGTTGGGTTGCTGGGGCCCAATGGCGCCGGAAAGACCACGTGCTTTTACATGATGGTCGGGCTGATCGCCGTGGATGGGGGCCGGATCGACCTGAAAGGCATCGACATCACCCACATGCCCATGCACAAGCGTGCCCGGCTCGGCTTGTCCTACCTGCCCCAGGAGGCTTCGGTCTTCAGGAAACTTTCCGTGGAAGACAATATTCGCGCAATCCTCGAACTCCAGAATTTGCAGGAGGGAGAAATCGCATCGCAACTGGAGCGACTGCTCGAAGAGCTTGGGGTCGCGCACTTGCGTAAATCCCCCGCCATGGCCTTGTCGGGCGGCGAGCGGCGTCGGGTGGAAATTGCGCGCTCACTGGCGGCGCAACCGGGGTTCATCCTGCTTGACGAACCGTTCGCCGGGGTCGACCCGATAGCCGTTCTGGACATCCAGAAAATCATCGACCTCCTGAAAGCCCGGTCGATCGGCGTGCTCATCACCGATCACAATGTCAGGGAAACACTGGGTATCTGCGACAGGGCATACATCATCAACGAAGGGGCGGTGCTCGCATCGGGCCAGCCGGATGAGATTGTCCACAACGAAAACGTCAGGCGCGTCTATCTCGGCGAGCACTTCCGTCTCTAGCGTCGTTCGAACAGATCCCACATGAAGCAATCACTGCAACTCAAGCTGACCCAGCACCTGACGCTGACGCCGCAGTTACAGCAATCGATACGCCTCCTGCAACTTTCAACCACGGAGCTCAATCAGGAACTCGAGAAATTCCTCCTCGAAAACCCGCTGCTCGAACGTGAAGACAGCATCTCCGACCAGTCGGCGGCACCGCTGGCGGCGAACAACGCTTCCGGCACGGTCGAACAGGAGCGCACCTCATCATCCGAGGAACAGCCTCAGGATGCGACGGCCGGCGAATCAAGCCCGCGCGAGGAGGAGTGGTTTGGTGAGACCAGTGGCAATGCGCGCACCCGAGACGAGGGGGAGGACGGCGATTATCCGCAGGCAGCGGCCACATCACCCACGCTGAGGGAGCATCTGATTGCACAAAGCTCCCTGCTCATGCTGCCCGAACGCGATCGCCAGCTGGTGAATTTCCTGATCGAGTCCCTGGACGAAAATGGATACCTCACCCAGCCACTGGAGGAACTGTGCGCGATGCTGCCCGAGCAACTGGCCTTCGAGCAGGAAGAACTGGACATCGCTCTCAAGCACCTTCAGCACCTCGATCCTACCGGCGTCGGGGCTCGACACCCGGCCGAGTGCCTGGAATTGCAATTGGCGGCACTGCCTGATTTCACGGCGGGCAGAGGGACTGCGCTTGCCATCGTGCGCCAGCATCTCCCGCTGCTTGCGACACGCGATTTTTCACGTCTCAAGCGCCTGGTCGGGTGCGACGACGATGCGTTGCGCATTGCGCAGCGGCTGATTCAATCGCTCAATCCCTGGCCGGGCGCATCCTTTTCTCACCTGGAAGCACGCTACATCATCCCCGATGTCACGGTCCGCAAGATCAAGAACGTCTGGACTGCAAGCCTGAATTCAGAAGCCATCCCGAAGCTGCGCGTCAACCGCCTCTACGCGGATATCCTGCAAAACCAGCGCGGCGCATCCGGGGGACAACTGTCCCAGCAATTGCAGGAGGCCCGATGGCTGGTCAAGAACATTCAGCAGCGATTCGACACCATCCTGCGCGTCTCGCAGGCCATCGTCGACAGGCAAAGGCATTTTTTCGAGCACGGCGAGGTGGCCATGCGTCCGCTGGTGCTGCGGGAAATTGCCGTCACGCTCGGCCTGCACGAATCGACCATTTCTCGCGTCACCACGCAGAAATTCATGCTCACGCCCAGAGGAATATTCGAACTCAAGTATTTCTTCGGCAGCCACGTCGCCACGGAAACCGGCGGCGCCTGCTCCGCCACCGCGATTCGTGCGCTGATCAAGCAACTCGTGGCGGCCGAAGATTCAAAAAAGCCATTGTCGGACAGCAAAATCGCGCAGGTTCTCGGGCAACAGGGTATCGTTGTGGCAAGACGCACAATCGCCAAGTACCGTGAGGCATTGCACATTTCCCCCGTCAATCTGCGCAAGAGCTTATAGTCGTGCCGGAGGGTGGGCAGTCCTGGCACCCGCTTCTCTCCGGAATGCAAAATCGCCAGGGTGGTGGAAACCCTCACCCATTTTCAACAGGAGTTCTAGGATGAACCTACACGTCAGTGGCCATCATGTCACCGTAACCGCTTCTATCCGTAGCTTCCTCGATGGAAAGCTTGGTCGCATCAAGAAGCATTTCGAGAAGGTTATCGACGTGAACGTCATTCTGTCCGTGGAAAAGCACCAGCAGAAGGCGGAAATCACGGTTCATGTCAGCGGCAAGGACATCCACGTCGAAAGCGTCGACATGGACCTGTATGCCGCGATCGACAGCGTGGTGGACAAGCTGGACCGGCGCATCCTCAAGCACAAGGAATCGCTGCGGGCGCGCCCGCACGACGCGCTGAAGCACCAGGCGCAGGAGGAATAGATGAGGACCTTGCCCCGGGGAATCGGTGCCGAACCCCGGGATGCGGGCGGCGCTCTGGGGTAAAATGTGGCACTCGCAGCGCCCCCATTCCCCGCGCAAGAATCCCCCTCAATGAACCGTATCGCGAAATTGCTTCCCCCTTCGAACATCGTGCTCGACCTCGATGTGACGAGCAAGAAGCGCCTGTTCGAACAGGCCGGGCTGCTTTTCGAAAACAACCAAGGCGTGGCGCGCAGTACGGTTTTCGACAGCCTGTTTGCGCGCGAACGCCTGGGCTCCACCGGGCTGGGTCAGGGCGTCGCCATTCCGCATGGCCGCATCAAGGGGCTCAAGGAAGCGGTCGGCGCCTTTGTCCGGCTGTCCCATGCAGTCGCGTTCGATGCGCCGGACGGCAAGCCGGTCAGCCTGGTATTCGTGCTACTGGTTCCGGAACAGGCGACCGAGCAGCATTTGCAGATCCTGTCGGAGCTTGCCCAGATGTTCAGCGATCGCGAACTGCGAGAGCAACTTGCCGGCGATGCCGACCTGGCCTCGCTTCACCAGCACATCACCGCCTGGATCCCCCATGCTGCAGATCAGCGTCGCGCGGCTGTATGAAGACAATCGCGACAAATTAGGCCTCGTCTGGGTCGGCGGGCAGCGAGGCGGCGCGTCGCTGGTTCGCCGTGACGTGGCGGATGCACCCGCCCTGGTCGGGCACCTCAACCTCATCCATCCCAATCGATTGCAGGTCCTCGGCACGCTGGAAGCACGACACCTGTCCTCGTTCGACGATGCGGCGTTGCGACAGATGCTGGATACCCTGTTCGCGGCAAAGCCGGCGGCCGTGATTCATACCGACGGTGTCCGGCCCGACTGGCGGCTGCTTGCCGTGGCGGAGCACGCCGAGGTCGCCGTCTTCGGCACCGACCAGACCAGCGCCGCTGTCATCAACAACATGCGGCGCTATCTCAGCAAGGCCCTTGCAGACACCACGACGCTGCACGGCGTCTGCATGGACGTTCTGGGCATTGGCGTGCTGATCACAGGGGATTCCGGCGTGGGCAAGAGCGAACTGGGGCTGGAATTGATCAGCCGCGGCCATGGCCTGGTCGCCGACGACGCCGTCGACATCGCGCGGATCGCCATGACCACCCTCGAATGCCGCAGCCCGTCCATGCTCAAGGATTTTCTGGAAGTGCGCGGGTTGGGCGTTCTCAACATCCGCACCATCTTCGGCGAAACTGCCGTGCGGCCGAAGATGAATCTGCGGCTCATCGTGCATTTGGAAAAACCGACGCAGGCCGGCGGCATCGCGCCCACCGAACGCCTGCCCCTGCACGAGCTGTCGGAAGACATCCTCGGCATGACCATACGCAAGGTGGTCATACCGGTTGCCGCGGGACGCAATCTCGCAGTCCTGCTCGAGGCAGCGGTGCGAAATCACATCCTGCAGCTGCGCGGCATCCATTCCACGGAAGAGTTCGTTGCGCGACAGCAGGCAGAAATGCAGAAACTTTCGAGTTGACATGCACCTGATCCTCGCCAACCCTGGGGCAGGACACTATCGACGCAGCGTCGTCCTCGCGCAGCAGGACGGTCGAATTCCGGTGACATGCAGGTAGTCATCATCAGCGGGCTGTCCGGCTCCGGCAAGAGCGTTGCGCTCAATGTGCTGGAGGACAACGGGTATTACTGCGTGGACAACCTGCCGGTCAAGCTGCTGGCCGAAACAGTCCAGCTGTTGCGTGCCGCCGACCAGCAGTTGCTGGCAGTGAGCATCGATGCCCGCGGCGGGCAAGGCGTTGCATCCCTGCCCGCCTACCTGGATGGCCTGAAGGCAAACGGCATCGATGCCCGGCTGCTGTTTCTCGATTCCAAGAACGATACCCTGATGCGCCGCTACGCCGAGTCGCGGCGGCGACACCCGCTGGCCGCCGCGAACCTGACGCTGGAGGAGTGCGTCACGGCTGAACGCGCCCTGATGGCTCCGATCGCCGAGGTGGGACACCGCATCGACACCAGCGACCTGCACCCCAATGCGCTGCGCAGCTGGATCAAGGAATTGTTGCAGGCGCATGGCGGAAAAACCTCCGTGCTTTTCGAGTCTTTCGGCTACAAGCACGGCGTGCCCCTGGATGCGGACTACGTTTTCGACGTGCGCTGCCTGCCCAATCCCTTTTATGACCCTCGCCTGCGTCCGCTGACCGGCCGCGATGCCAGCGTCGTGTCGTTCCTCGAGAATGAACCCTCAGTGGCGCGCATGCTGGCCGATATCGGCAACTTCGTCGAGAGCTGGCTGCCTGCCTTCCGCAACGACAATCGCGCCTACCTGACCGTCGCCGTCGGTTGCACCGGCGGCCAGCATCGTTCCGTCTATATCGCCGATCGGCTGGCGGCGCGCTTTTCCGCGGCGGCGGGCCATGGGCCGGTCCTCGTACGTCATCGCCAGCTTCCAGCGGCATGAACGGCGCCACGCCGCGATCGGTCACGCTCGCCTTCACGGGTGCCTCCGGCATGGGTTATGGCCTGCGCCTGCTCGAATGCCTGCTTGCAGCCGGCGTCCAGGTCAATTTGTTGTATTCCCAGGCTGCACACATCGTCGCCAAGCAGGAACTCGACCTGGTCCTGCCCTCCCGCCCTGCTGAGGCACAAAAGTACTTCGCACAACGCCATGCATCACGCGATGGTCAACTGCGGGTCTTCGGCAAGGACGACTGGTATGCCCCGGTCGCCTCCGGCTCGAACCCCGCCGATGCCATGGTCGTCTGCCCATGCACCATGGGAACGCTGGCTTCGATCGCCGCAGGCCTGGCAGACAATCTCATCGAGCGCGCCGCCGACGTGATGCTGAAGGAAGGCCGCCGGCTCATCCTGGTGCCACGGGAAACCCCGCTGTCGCAGATCCACCTTGAAAACATGTTGCGCCTGGCCAAGGCGGGCGCGGTCATCCTTCCGGCCAATCCGGGCTTCTACCATCACCCCGAGAGCGTGCAGGACGTCATCGACTTCATCGTCGCACGCATCCTCGATCAGCTTGGCGTGAGTCATCGGCTGATGGCCCCCTGGGGCAGGGATTCGACACGTTCGCAAGAAAGCTAAACACATGAGCACCGACACCCGGATTCCCCTGTTTCCATTGAATGCCGTCCTGTTTCCGGACGGTCGCCTGCCGCTGCGCGTCTTCGAGGCGCGCTACATGGACATGACGCGCGACTGCATGCGCCACTCGACGCCATTCGGCGTTTGCCTGATTCGCGAAGGCCGCGAAGTCGGAAGCCCGGCAACTCCCGAACCGATCGGCTGCCTGGCGCACATCATCGACTGGGACATGCAGCAGCTTGGCATGCTGAACCTGCAAACGCGCGGGGGACAACGATTTCGCATCCTCTCCAGCGAAGTCAGTTCGCAGGGACTGCTGCACGCCCAGGTCGAGTTGATCGCGCCCGAAGATCCCATCCCGGTGCCGGAACCGCAGCAGGGTTGCGTTCAGCTGCTCAAGCGGGTGGTCAGCGAGCGGGGAGATGATGTCTTCCATGCCCCGCATCGCATGGACGACGCCGATTGGGTTGGATATCGCCTGTCGGAAATCCTGCCCATCCCGTTGCCTGCAAAGCAAAAGCTGCTCGAACTCACCGACAGCCTGGAAAGGCTGACGCTGCTGTACAAGTTCCTGGAGCAAAACGGGCTGCTGAAAAACGCCTGACGCAGGGACGCGTCGGATCGGCGTGTTTCGCCTTTCTATTGACGATCGGCCGCCTCCCCAGACTCAGCCTTCAATCGGACCAGCAGTTTTTTCACCGGGACAGGCACTGCTTCCATTGCGGCATGGTCCGGGTCCATCCACTGCGTCGCTGCGCTGTCGGCAACGCGACGGTCCGCTCGCACTCGGCACTGGACGGGATGGATGTTCAGGGTGAAGTGGGTAAAGGAATGCTTCAGCGCGGACAATGGCGTGATCGCGTCGACGACCAGCCCGAACCTCGCCTCGCACACCGACGCGACGTCCTCGTCCATCGATACCTCCGGGAACGACCAGAGCCCCCCCCATACTCCCGACGGCGGGCGCTTTTCAAGCAACAGCCTGCCTTGGTGAAATAGCAGCAGCATGCGCGTCGCGCGAACCGGTACTGCCTTGCGCTGACGAGTCCCCGGATAGGCCGCAACGTTGCCCTGCGCGCGTGCCTGGCAGGTGTCATGCACGGGGCAGCGCTCGCAGGCCGGCGTGCGCGAGCAAACGGTCGCGCCCAGGTCCATCAGCGCCTGGGTGTAGGTGGCGATGCCCTGGCTGGGCAACACGGCCTCGGCAATGGTCCACAATCGGAGCGCGACCTTGGCCTCGCCCGGGTAACCGGCAACAGCGAAGTGACGCGCCAGCACACGCTTGACGTTGCCATCCAGAATGGCCTCACGGGCGCCATGCGCGAATGCTGCAATGGCGGCCGCCGTTGATCGCCCCACGCCGGGGAGGGACTCCAATGTTTCGCGGTCATGAGGAAAAGTCCCGCCGTGCCGCACCACGACCTCGCAGGCGGCGCGATGCAGGTTGCGCGCGCGCGAGTAGTAGCCCAGTCCGCTCCACAGGCGCAACACCGAATCGACATCGCTTGCCGCAAGGCTGGCCACGTCAGGAAAGCGCTCGAGGAAGGCAAGGTAGTAGGGAATGACCGTGCCCACCTGCGTCTGCTGCAGCATGATCTCCGACAGCCAGATGCGGTACGCATCCTTGGTGCCTTGCCATGGCAGTCCATGGCGGCCATGGCGACGCTGCCAGGCGATCAGGCGCGCAGCGAATTTGCCGTCCTTGGCGTCCAATTCCACGGCGCCCGCCCGCCGTCTCGATCGCGGGGCTGCGCGAGGGCTTGCCGGGCGCCTCACCGCTTGAAGAGCCCCTTGAGCCGATCCTGCACCTGATCCTTCACCTTCTCCTGGACTTGCTGCTTGACGGCCTCCGTGGCGGCCGCGCCGAAATCGATCTTGTATTTCAACGCATCGAAGGGACCGGTCAGCCGCACCGGAATGGTCAACCCCTTGAGATCGGCCAATTCCTTGGCGCCCTGGCCGCCGGCCGTGTTCACGATCGATGCCTTGGCAAGATAGTCCATCTGGCTGGCTCCGATATCGATATCTCCCGCCCCGCCCAGCCGGATGAAGGGCGACTTTGCCGACAGGTCCTCGTTGTGGGCGACGCCCGCGCGAATGACGAAACTTCCCGACAGCTCCGCAAAATCCGTCTTGTCGGACTTCGAGGCGCCCTGTTCCTGCGTCTTCGCGCCGAGCAGCGACTTCGCCTTGCGGAACGACTCGGCCAGGTTGATGCCCTTGATCGCACCGTCCTTGAGATTGAAGCTGGCAGTGCCGGCCAGCGCCCGCTTGATCGCACCGACTGTTGCGCCGGTTGCCTGAACGTCAAACGCCACATTGCCCTTGCCTTCCAGCATGTCCTTGTCGGCCAGGTCACGCAGCAACGGCCCGATGTTGACTCCCGTCAGCTGCTGTTTGGAGGCGAACTGGTTGGGTCCGGCAGCCGCGGCTGCGGTGACTGAAGCGGTGCCCGCCAGTGTTCCGCCGTAGAGGCTCGCGGACAGGGGATTGACGTCGAGCCTCCCGCCGTTGGCGCGCACACCGACCTGGAGCTTTTCCACCTTGACTTTGGATGCCTCGAGCTGCCCGATACGCACCTGCCCGTTGAGGTTGAGTCCCTTGAGCGCCGAGAGATTAATCGGCGCATCGGCGGATTTGGTCGCGCCTGCGCCGGACGCCGGTGCAGGCGCCCCCCCCGTGCCCCCCGGTTTCGGCGACATGTATCGGTCGACATTCAGGCGATCCACCGCGACATCGAAATTGATGGCGGGAGATGAAAATCCCGCCACGCTCACCTTCGATTGCAGCGTGCTTTCATCCAGCTTGGCATTCACGTTCGCCGAAGCCGTTTGCTTGCCCCAGTCTGTGGCGAACTGGCCGTCGAGCGTCACCCGCAGCGACTTGCCGGGGATGGATGGACCCGATGCAGACAGTTCTCCGGCGAGCTTGGCCAGCTGCGCGGTCTTCGCCTCGAGGTTGACTGTCACGGGCGTTGCAAACTTGCCCTGCAAGGAAAGCTCGCCCTGCTTGCCGGAGAAGTCGACATCGAAGCGGGCCAGGCTCAAGACATGCGCGCCCGCCTTGGACTCGCTCCGGCCGGCAGCGAGAGCCAGCTTGGCGTCCAGGGAAAGTCCCGGGCGTGTGATCTTAATTGCCCCCTTGGCGTCGGCGCTCTCGGCACCTTCCTTCGAAATTGATAACTTTGGCAAACTCAGGCTGGCGTCGATGCCGTCCTTGGTACGCACTGCGAGGTCAAGGCCCGCGATGCGCATCAGGCCCTTGCCCGGATCGGATTCAAGGTCGCCTTTCACGGTGGCAAGCAGGCCCGCCGCCCCCGGCGCATCTCCCTCCACCTTTGCGGACAGCCCGGTGAGCGCCACCGCTTTCGCCGCAAGGTCGAGGCGATAGCCCGTGGATGCGGTCACGGCCAATGCCAGCTTGGGCTTGGCCCCTTCGATGCGCGCGACAAACTCCAACTTGCCCTGGGCACCATCGGCTATGCGCCCCGTCTTCAACTGCATGCCGAGGATCTTCAGCTGCGTCCCGTCGGCCTCGTCGCGCCAGCCCAGGCTGTCGGCGCGGATGTCCACGCCGTCGACTTCCAGCTTCACGCCTGCGGCACCGCCCTTGTCGCCACCGGCGTCCTTCGCCGCAGGCCTGGTCTTGTCTGCGGCAGCGCCGCCGGCAAGGTCATCGACATTCATTCGCCCGTCCTTGCCGCGCACGATCTCGGCATTCAATCCCGTCAACACAATTCGATCCACGACAACCTGGCGCGACAACAGGGGTAACAGGGCCAGCGAGACTCGCGCCTCGGTGAGGCTGGCAAAGGTTTTGGTGCTGCCCACCTCTGACAGTTGGACCTTGCCCGCGGACACGCCGAGCTTCGGAAAAACACTCAGACCGAGCGGCCCGTCGATGGTGAGCGTGCGCCCGGTTTTCTCCTTCACCAGCGCTGCAATCTCGGGCTTGTACTTGTCCGGTTCGAAATTGGCGGCAATGATCGCCACGCCGGCCACCACCACCACGATCAGGATCCCGATGACCGCTGCAATGATTTTCAGTGCCTTCACTTTTTTTCCTCGTTGGTAATGCCGAACGGAACATGGCCGGAAGCCACATGCTCGCGCGCCGAATCGATGTGGCTGCGCTGGTCGTCGAAGTAGAAATCCGGCTCGAACTCGCGCAGGAACGCACTCTTGTCGAGTCCGCCCAGGAACATCGCCTCGTCGACCCCGATATTCCAGTCCATGAGCGTGCGAATGGCCCGCTCATGCGCCGGCGCGCTGCGCGCGGTGACCAGCGCCGTGCGCACCCGCATCGGCGCATCTCCGCCCACCGAGCGCAATCCCTGCAGCGCTTCGAGCAGCGGCTTGAACAGCCCCGGCGGCAGCGGCCTGTTCTTATGCAGGCTCTCGTGCTCCTGGAAGGCGTCCAGCCCCTCGTGCTGGTAGACCCGCTCCGCCTCGTCGCTGAACAGGACACCGTCGCCATCGAATGCGATGCGAATTTCATCCGGGTGCTGCTCGGCCACGCTGCGTGATTGCGGGTAGACGATGGCGGCCGGATATCCCGCGGAGATCGCCCTTAGCACGTCCGTCTCGTTGGTCGACAGGAACAGGTTGGCGTGCAGGGCGTTCAAATAGCGGTAAGGCGAGCGCCCGCGCGTAAATACGCCGCGCTCCACCGGCAAGCCGGCGCGCTGGGCAGAGCGGAACACCCGCAGGCCGCTGACCGGATCGTTCTTCGACAGGATCACGACCTCCACCCGGTGCGTGTTGCCCGCGTTGAACGCCAGCAGTTTCTTGACCAGCGGAAATGCCACGCCTTCGGCTGCGGGCAGGTCCAGGCTGGAGAGCTGGACGCCGATGTACGGCTGCTCCCCCTCGCGCTCGAACACCTCGTTTTCCTTTTCGAAATTGAAAAGTGCGCGCGAGGAAATGGCGACGACCAGCTTTCCTTCCAGGGAGGCCGGCATGCTCAATGACCGATGACGGGTTGCATTTGCCCAGTCTACCCAATCCGGGCCTGGAAAGCGGCCCCGGACCGCGCCATGATCACAACAGGGTCTTGAAATAGGCGATGGTCCGTGACAATCCCTCTTCCAGCGGCACCGAAGGTTGCCAATCCAGGCGCGCCTTCGCCAGGCCGATGTCCGGGCGCCGCTGGCGCGGGTCGTCCTCGGGGAGCGGGCGAAAGACCAGTCGGCTCTTCGAGCCGGTCAGTTTCAGCACCAGCTCCGCCAGCACCAGCATGGTCATTTCCGCGGGATTGCCGAGGTTGACCGGCCCGGTCAGGTCGTCACCCGAGTTCATCATGGCAACCATGCCGCGGATCAAGTCGTCGACATAGCAAAAGCTGCGTGTCTGCATGCCGTCGCCGAAGATCGTGATGTCCTCTCCATGCAGCGCCTGCCAGATGAAATTGCTCACCACACGGCCGTCGTCCGGGTACATTTTCGGGCCGTAGGTATTGAAAATCCGCACCACCTTGATGCGCAGGCGGTGTTGGCGCCAGTAATCGAAGAACAGCGTTTCGGCGCAGCGCTTGCCCTCGTCGTAGCAGCTGCGCACGCCGATCGGATTGACGTTGCCCCAATAGTCCTCGGTCTGCGGGTGGACATCCGGGTCGCCATACACCTCCGACGTGGATGCCTGGAGAATCTTGGCGCGCGTGCGCTTGGCCAGCCCCAGCATGTTGATGGCTCCATGCACGCTGGTCTTGGTGGTCTGGACCGGGTCGCGCTGGTAATGCACGGGGGAAGCCGGGCAGGCGAGGTTGTAGATCTCGTCGATTTCCACATACAAGGGGAACGTGACGTCATGCCGAAGCAGCTCGAAATTGGGCCGGCCCATGAGGTGCCCGATGTTGCCCTTGTTGCCGGTAAAGAAA
>CANJXQ010000064.1 GCA_947478805.1 Betaproteobacteria bacterium
GTCATGCTGGTGTGGCTGAGCCTGCCCGCGGGTGAGCGCCTGCAATTCCTCGCCGGCCAGTACCTGGACATCCTGTTGAAGGGCAATGTGCGCCGCAGCTTTTCGCTGGGCAATGCCCCGCACAACGACGACGCGCTGGAGTTGCACGTGAGGCTGGTCAAGGACGGGACATTCACCGGGCACGTGTTCAACACCATGAAGGAGCGCGACATCGTGCGCATCGAGGCGCCGCTGGGCACTTTCTTCCTGCGCGAGGAAAGCGACAAGCCCATTGTGTTCGTTGCCAGCGGCACGGGCTTCGCGCCGATCAAGGCCATTCTCGAGCATGTCTTCAAGCAGGGCACCACGCGTCCCATGACACTGTACTGGGGCGGACGCCGCCCGAAGGACCTGTACATGGACTCCCTGGCCAAGCAATGGGCGGCCACGCACGCCAACTTCAAGTACGTCCCGGTCATCTCGGACGCATTGCCCGAAGACGCCTGGACGGGTCGGACCGGCTTCGTGCATCGCGCGGTGATGCAGGACTTTCCCGACCTGTCGGGACACCAGGTGTATGCCTGCGGCGTGCCCATCATGGTGGATTCGGCGAAGAAAGACTTCATCGCGCAGTGCAAGCTGCTCGAGGCCGAGTTTTACGCCGACACCTTTACAACCGCTGCCGACCGCGCCAAGTAGCGCCGTCGCGTCAGGGGGCGGCTTCCCCGAGGTAAGCCGCCCTGACCTGCGGGTTGTCGAGCAGGTCGCGGGCATTGCCTGACAAGACGATGTCACCGCTTTCCATGACATAGCCGCGGCTCGCCAGGGCCAGCGCCGCGCGCGCGTTCTGCTCGACCAGCATCACGGTCATGCCTTCGCGATTGACCCGGCGCAATACCTCGAAGATGCGCAGCACCACCTTGGGCGCGAGGCCCATGCTGGGCTCGTCGAGCAAGAGGAGCTTGGGCCGGCTCATGAGCGCGCGGCCGATGGCCAGCATCTGCTGCTCGCCGCCCGACAAGGTGCCGCCGGTCTGGAGGCGACGCTCATCGAGGATGGGGAACATGTCGAACATGCGATCGCGGTCGGCCGCGATGCCATCGTCGTTGCGCGCGTAGGCGCCCATGGCGAGGTTTTCTTCCACCGTGAGCTGCGGAAAAATGCCGCGCCCCTCGGGCACCAGCGCAAGTCCCGCGCGCGCGCGCTCGAAGGCGCGCTGGCCCGCCATGTCGCGACCGCCGTAGCGCACCGCGCCCGGGGCCGTGGGCAACATGCCGGCGATGGCGCGCAGCGCACTCGATTTACCCGCGCCATTGGCACCGATCAGGCACACCAGCTCGCCTTCCTCCACATAGAGGTCGATGCCCTTGACGGCGCGGATGCCGCCGTAGCGCACCTCCAGCCCGGTCACGCTGAGAAGGCTCATGCGCCGGCATCCCCGGGCGCCAACCCTGACTCCGGGAGCTCGGCACCCAGGTAGGCTTCGATCACGCGCGGGTCGCTTTGCACCTCGGCGGGCAATCCTTCGATGATGCGCTCGCCGTGATCGAGCACCAGCAGGCGATCGCAAAGACTCATCACCAACTTCATGTCGTGCTCGATCAGGAGCACGGTGACGCCAAGCTCGCGCACGCTCCTCACCAGCGCCGCCAGCGCGCGCGACTCCGTGGCATTCATGCCCGCCGCCAGCTCGTCGAGCGCAATCAGCTTGGGGTCAGTGGCCAGGGCGCGCGCGATCTCCAGCCGCCGCTGGTCTCCATAGGGCAGGCTCCCCGCCGCGTCGTCGGCACGCGAGGCGATGCCCACGAACTTGAGCAGCTCCATGGCGCGCGCTTCGATGCGCGCCTCCTCGTCGCGCGTCGCGCGATTGCGCAACACCGCGCCGATCACGCCGGCGCGCGTGCGCGCATGCCGCCCGATCATCACATTCTCCAGCGCCGACAGGTTGGCGAAGAGACGAATATTCTGGAAGGTGCGGGCGATGCCGCACTGCGTGACCTGATGCGGCTTGAGGCCGTCGAGGCTCGCGCCATCGAAGGTGAAGCGGCCCGTGTCGGGCGCGTAGATCCCCGTGAGCAGGTTGAACAGCGTGGTCTTGCCTGCGCCATTCGGACCGATCAATCCGTAGATCTCGCCGCGACGGATGGCAAAGCTCACGTCCTCGAGCGCCCGCACACCACCAAAGCGCTTGCCGACACCCTCGCATCCGAGCAGCACCTCGTTCGGTGAGACTTGCCTCGCACCAATTGTGCTCATCCCCGGGCCCCGTCCTCGCTCGGGGCGAGTTCGCGCCGCCGCACCGCAGAGGGCCAGATGCCACCCGGCCTCAACACCATGACCAGCACCAGCACGAAGCCGAACACCAGCATGCGAATGACTTCGGGTTCGATGACCATATGGCCGAACAGCCACATCTGCAACGGCCCCACCGTATAGCGAAGAAACGACGGAATGAACGACAGCAGCACGGCGCCGAGCACCACGCCCCAGATGTTGCCCATGCCACCCAGGATGACCATGGACAGCACCATCACCGACTCCACCAGCACGAAGCTCTCAGGGCTGATGAAACCCTGGATGGCGGAGAACATGCCGCCGGCAACACCGCCAAAGGATGCACCCATGGCAAAGGCCAACAGCTTGATGCGCGTGGTGTCGATGCCCATGGCGCGCGCCGCGACCTCATCTTCGCGGATCGCCTCCCAGGCGCGGCCGATGCGTGAATTCTGCAGCCGCAGGTTGATGAAGATCACCGCGATCACCACTACCAGCAACAGATAGTAGTACTTGATCGGGCCGCTGAAGACGAGGCCGAAAATGGTTTCCGGCTTCGCGAAGCTGAAGCTGCCGAACGAGAATGGATCGATGCGGCTGATGCCCTGCGGCCCGTTGGTGATGTTGATCGGCGTGCTCAGGTTGTTCAGGAAGATGCGCACGATCTCGCCGAAACCGAGGGTCACGATGGCAAGGTAATCGCCGCGCAGCTTCAAGGTCGGGGCCCCGAGCAGGATGCCGAACACGGCAGCCACCAAGGCGCCGATAGGCAGGATGACCCAGAAGGGCAGATGCAGGCCGAAGTGCGGCGAAGCCAGCAACGCATAGGTATAGGCGCCCACCGCGTAGAACGCGATGTACCCCAGGTCGAGCAGCCCCGCAAACCCCACCACGATGTTCAGGCCGAGCGACAGCATGATGTAGAGGATGGCAAGATTCATCACGCGAACCCAGGCGGTTCCAGCCGATGCGATAACAAATGGCAGCATTAGCAGCGCCATGGCAATCAGCGCAATGCCGAACCAGCGCGCCTTCGGGTGGTCGCGGAAATTCAGCATGCGCGGTCGCCCAACTGATCTTCGCGCGGCCTCATGCGCGTTTCCTCACGGGTTCGCGCGGCCTCATGCGCGTTTCCTCACGGATTCGCGCGGCCTCATGCGCGCCTCCTCACGGGTTCGCGCGGCTTCACGCGCGGTCTCCCACTCTTTCGCCCAGCAATCCCGACGGGCGAAACACCAGCACCAGGATCAGCACGATGAAGGCGAACACGTCCTGGTAGTTGGAACCGAACACATTATTCGTCAGGTCGCCGATATAACCCGCGCCCAGCGCCTCCACGATCCCCAGCAGCACGCCCCCCAGCATGGCGCCCGGCAGATTGCCGATACCCCCCAGCACCGCGGCGCAAAAGGCCTTCAGCCCGAGGTTGGCGCCCATGGTGTAGTGGGCGATGCCGTAGTAGCTGGCCACCATCACGCCTGCCACCGCCGCGAGCCCGGCGCCGATGACGAAGGTCATGGCGATGACGTGGTTGGCGTCGATGCCCATCAGGCCCGCGATGGGGGCGTTCTGGGCCGTGGCCCGCATGGCCGCTCCCAGGCGCGTGCGATAGACCAGCCACGCCAGCGCCGCCATGATCGCAGTCGAGATGCCGATGATGGCCAGTTGCACATTGGTGATGGTGGCCTCGCCGATGTGAAATGAATCGATTTCAATGATCTGCGGAAAGGCCAGCGGATTGCGGCTCCAGATGATCAGCGCGAAGTGCTGCAGGATGATGGATACGCCGATGGCAGTGATGAGCGATGCGAGGCGGGGCGCCGTGCGCAAGGGCCGGTAGGCCACCCGTTCCATGGCAAAACCGAGGAACATGCAGACGGGGATGGCGCATGCGGTCGCGATCGCCACGATGAACAGCGGCGGCAGGCCCGAACTCGAAAGCGCATTGATGATCGTGAAGGCAACCATGGCGCCGATCATCACCACTTCGCCGTGCGCAACATTGATCAACTGGATGATGCCGAACACCATCGTATAACCCAGCGCCACCATGGCATACACCGCGCCAACGGTAATTCCATTGATCAGTTGCTGGATGAAGATGTCCATGCGCTTAAACGGGGCCGGCAGCGCGGGACGGGTTACAGAGTGTTCCGCGCGGTCCACACCCTCCATTGATCAGTTGCTGGATGAAGATGTCCATCAACGCTTCCGATTGCTGCGGCGCCGGGCGAGGCACGCGCATGTTCCTTGCCCCACCCACGCGCTCCATTTCCCAAAAAGAAACGGCACCCGAAGGTGCCGTTTCGTCCTGACAGTAGCGATGATGAGATCGCTTATTTCTTTGCGGCGTCCGCCTTGGGTGCATCGGCCTTGGGAGCCTCGGCTGCAGGAGCCGCCGCCGGAGCTGCGGCAGGGGCCGGTGTCGCCGACTGCGCGATGAAGTCTTCGAACTTCACCGTCTGCCCGCCCTTGACGACGGCCGTCGGCGCGAGCTTGCCATCCTTCATGCTGAAGATGGTGATTTCGGCATCCTTGCGATCGCCCTTTTCATCGAAGGAGATCTTGCCGGTGGCGCCGGCAAATTCGATCTTCTGCAATTCGGGCAGGTACTTCGCGGGATCGGCCGAGCCGGCCTTCTTGATGGCCTCGACGATCAGGTTGGCCGCGTCATAGGTAAAGGGCGAGTAAAGGATCGGATCGACCTTGTACTTGGCCTTGTAGGCATCGATGAATTTCTTCGACGCCGCTTGCGGCGGGATGCCGGCCTGAGAGCACAGCAGTCCGTCGGCCGCTTCGCCAGCCAACTCCTTCATCTTGTCGGTGCAGGCACCGTCGCCAAATGCAAAGATCGCCTTGATCTTGAGCTCGCGCGCCTGCTTCAGCAGCGGACCACCGGTCGCGTCCATGCCGCCGTAGAACACGACGTCGGGGTTGCGGCCCTTCAGCTTGGTCAGCACGGCCTTCCAGTCGGACTTCTTGTCGTCGCCCTTCTCGCGCGGCAGCACGCGAATCTTGGCGGCCTTGAGCGCCTTCTCGACTTCATTGGCGAGGCCTTCGCCGTAGGCGGTGGCGTCATCGATGATGGCAACCGTCTTTGGCTTGGCATTCGAAGCCAGGTAGTTCGCCACCGCCGGGCCCTGCTGGTCGTCACGGCCGACCACGCGGAACACGCCCTTGAAGCCCTGCTCGGTGAGCTGCGGGTTGGTGGCCGAACCGGAGATCATGGGCAGGTTGGCGGTGTTGTAGATCGCGGAGGCCGGGATGGAGGTGCCCGAATTCAGGTGGCCGACCACGCCGGCAACCTTCGCATCCACCAGTTTTTGCGCCACCGTGGTGCCGACTTTCGGATCGGCCTGGTCGTCCTCGGACACCATGACGAACTTCACTTCCTTGCCATCGATCTTGAACTTGGCGGCCGTCGCTTCTTCGAGCGCGAGACGCACGCCGTTTTCGTTGTCCTTGCCCAGGTGCGCGATCCCGCCGGTCAGCGGCGCAACGCTGCCGATCTTCACTTCCAAGGACGGCGGGGCCGGTGGGGCTGCCGCAGGCTTGGGCGGCTCTTCCTTGCTGCAGCTTGCAAGGCCGAGTGCGGCAAGCGCAGTCACGGTTGCAAGGCTCAGGACGCGAACGCGGGGTGCAATCATGTGGAACTCCCTTTGGGAATGGTGACGATACAAAATCGAATCGGAATGATGCGAATGCGGCGGATTATGCGTACTGCCGGGAAACCTTGTCAATTCAGGGGCCTAATGACGTTTTCAACAGGCCCGTCCCAAAGCATCCGGTTCGGCATCTGGAAACAAAAGGCCGGTCTATCCCGGCCCCTGTTCAACGCCTGCTGCTCGACGACTACTTTTGCGACATCACCCATTTGGCCAGGATGGCCGCTTCCTTCTCGCTAACGGTGGTGTTCGGCGGCATCGGAACCTGGCCCCATTGGCCTACACCACCGGCGCGAATCTTCTTGGCCAGATTGACCTCCGCGTTCTTGTCGCTCTTGTACTTGGCGGCGACCTCCTTGTATGAGGGACCGACAACCTTCTTGTCGACTGCATGGCAGGCCAGGCAGGCCTTCTCTTGCGCCAGTTTCGCGGCGTCCTGCGCCGATGCTGCACCACTGAGGGCCAAGGTGCCGACAGCGGCGGCGATGAGGGAAATGCGCTGAATGTTCATCAAAACTCCTGATTATCGGGATGGAAGAGGAAGCGAAAAGATCGGGGCCGCCAAAAAGTCCGCCATGCTAGCTGTTTTGGACCGCGCTGAAAACTGTGACCGCCTTGTTTGACTATCGTTCTCGCGGCCAGCCCCGGCCAGCGACCACCGGGTGCCGAATGCGCAAGCTCTCCAGCAACGCATCCAGGTTCGATTCCGGAGGCAAGCAAGTAACGCCCTCGCATACCCAGGCGTTGACGCCGCTCCCGGGCGCCACCGGTTTGGCCAGCACCGTCGGCAGGGCTCCCGGGGCTGGCGAGCTGTCCCCAGGATAGCCAGCCCCTTCGCCTGCAACGGCCATGACCAGGGTGCCCGGCAGGTAGTGAGCCGACAGGGCGCGCTGCCAGGCACGCACGTCGCCTTCGGGCCCGCGCAGGATCACGGTGCGCGGCGGCTCGAGGATTTCCGCGAGCGCCATCAGCAGCGTGGCATAGCCAGACGGCCGCTCGCGCATGCGCGGGAAGTACAGCCCCACGGTGCGCTCGGCGGCCAGGGCGTAGCGCATCTCGCCGGTAATGAAGGACAGCCGCTGCAACGCCAGGGCGGCAACGCCATTGCCCGCGGGCGTGGCGTTGTCGTGCCCGGGCTTGCCACGGTGGAACAAGGTCTCGTGATCGTGGCTGGTAAAAAAGAATCCTCCCTGCTGGCGGTCTTCGAATTGTTCCAGCAAGGCATCGGCAAGCTGCTCGGCAAATTCCAGGACGGCGCCGTCGAATCGGCACTGCAGGAGTTCGATCGCTGCAGCCAGCAGGAACGCGTAATCATCCAGGTAGCCGTTGAGGCGCGCCTGACCGTCCTTCCAGTTGGCGTACAGCCGTCCGCGCTGACCTGCTTCACTTGTCTCAGCGCTAGCCCCGCCTTTACTCGGCGCCCCGGCCTGCCAAAGCTCGCGCCGAACGAAATCGAAGGCCCGCCGCGCGGCATCGATCCATTTCTCGCGCCCGAACACGCGGCCGGCGCGGGCGAGGCCCTGGATGGCCAGGGCATTCCAGCCGGTCAACAGCTTGTCGTCGCAACCGGGGTGGATGCGCCGTGCGCGCGCGGCAAACAGCTTGGCACGTCCCGATTTCAGCATGGCCTCGCATTGCGTCAGCGACCGGCCAAGGCTTGCTGCCACGGCGGGCAGCGGCCGGCAAACCCGCAAGTGCCAGTGATGCCCCTCGAAGTTCGGCGGCGCATCCAACCCGAAATGCGGAGCCAGCACGTCATACTCTTCAGGCGCCAGCACTTCGCGCACTTGCTCCGGCGTCCAGACATAGAACCTGCCTTCCTCGTTCTCCGAGTCGGCGTCCAGCGCGGCGTAGAAACCGCCCTGCGCGGATTGCATGTCGCGCAGCAACCAGCCCGCGGTGTCTTCCACCACCTGCGCGAAGCGCGGGTCCTGCGTCACCGCCCAGGCATCCGAGTACAGCGACAGCAACGGCCCGTTGTCATAGAGCATCTTCTCGAAATGCGGGATGCTCCACTGCCCGTCGGTGCTGTAGCGACAAAAGCCCCCGCCCAGATGATCGAAGATGCCGCCTTCGGCCATGCGCGAGAGTGTCAGGGCGACGATGTTCAGCGCATCGCCATCGGACGCGCCCTCGTCGCCCGGCTCTCCAGCCACGGCATGGCGCAGGCACAGCTCGAGATCGGTGACATGCGGGAACTTCGGCGCGCTGCCGAATCCGCCGTCGTCCGGATCGAAGCTCGCCTTCAACGCCTCGATCGCGGAGACGAGCGGGGCGCGCTCGAGCAAGGGATGCTGCGTGCCTGCCGCTGCCTCCAGCCGCGGCTCCAGTTGCGCGAAGGCATCCATCAGCGAGGCACTCTGCGTGGCGATGTCGCTCTGGCGCTCCCGATAGATCGCAGCCATGCGCTGGCACAGCTCCGTGAAGGCGGGCAAGCCGTGACGCGGCGACTTCGGAAAGTAGGTGCCGCCGAAGAAGGGCGTGCCTTCGGGCGTGAGGAACATGGTGAGCGGCCATCCGCCCGGGCGCCGCGCCAGCATCTGGTGGGCGAGCTGGTAGATCTGGTCGATATCGGGCCGCTCTTCGCGATCGACCTTGATGTTGACGAAGTACTCGTTCATCACGGCAGCCACCGCCGGGTCCTCGAACGACTCGTGCGCCATCACGTGGCACCAGTGGCAGGCCGAATACCCTACCGAGAGGAGGATCGGCTTGTTCTCGGCGCGCGCCTTCGCCAGCGCTTCCTCGCCCCAGGGGTGCCAGTCCACGGGATTGGCGGCATGCTGCCGCAGGTAGGGACTGGTTTCACCGGCGAGCCGGTTGCCTCTCCCGTGAATGGAGGTTGTCGTTTCGGACATGTAATGAGATTTCTATTGGATCATTCGAAGCGGCGATTATGCTCTGTAGCGAAGGCCCGCAGCGCAACGAACGCTACAATCACCCCATGTCGAGCCACACAGTGAAACCCGATCGAGTCAACGAAGCGGCGGCGATGAGACGCCGCCTGCTGCAGCTGCTTGCCGGCGGCGGCCTGGGCCTCGCGAGCATGGGACGCCTGGCCCGCGCGCAGAACCTGCCGGTAGGCACGCAGGGGCTGCAGATCGCGCAGGGCGATGTGCGCATCAACGGGAGCGCAGCCGTGCAGGGCAGCCTGGTTCGTCCCGGCGACGCAGTGAGCACCGGCACGGATGCCTTGGCGCTGTTCGTTGTGGGGCAGGACGCCTTCCTGATGCGCGCCGACAGCCGAGCCGAGTTCTCCGGAACCGACCTCGCCCTCAACGCGTTACGCCTCTTGACGGGAAAGCTCCTCGGCGTCTTCGCCACAGGGCAGGGCAAGCGCCTGGATACGCCCTCGGCCACCATCGGCATCCGCGGTACCGGCGCGTACCTCGAGGTCGAGGAAGGACGCACCTATTTCTGCCTGTGCTACGGCAGCGCCGAAATTGCCACCATCGGCGGCGAGGCGCGCGATGCCTACGAGACCACGCACCATGAATCGCCGCGCTACATCTACGGCGACCGTCGCGAGCAGGCCATCGTGCCGGCCAACGTCAGCAACCACACCGACGCGGAGCTGATCATGCTGGAGGCCCTGGTCGGTCGATCGCCGCCACAGGGCTTCATGGACAGCCCCATACGCTACTGAGCGCTACTGAGCGCTACTGAGCGCTACTGAATGCCGCACAGCGGCGAACCACCGAACCTGCAGCGAGGCCACAATGGAAAAACGCCTGAACGAAATCGAGATCAAGCTGGGCTTTGCCGAAGACCTGCTGGAAGAGCTCAACCGCACCGTGTTCCGCCAACAGCAGCAGATGGAGCAGCTGCAACAGGAAATTCGCGCCTTGCGCCAGCAACTGGAAGTGTCGATGCCGGCGGAGCGCCGCAGCCTGGCCGATGAGTTGCCGCCGCACTATTAAGAGGCCATTTCAGAATGACCGAAATGGCCCCTGAAGCAGGGGAGCTTGAGGGGAGTATCCCCTCAACTATGAAATGCCCTCTAAGCAGAATCGGCAAGGCCGCTTCTGGCTTTTATTATGATCAATATGGGTATTATGCCTAGGACACACGGATATAAATACTAAGATTGTGATCATCCAATGACCGTTCCGGAGTCCCCATGACCGCCGCCCTGTCGCTGCAACGCCTTGAAGCCCTGCGCCATGAATTCGGCGACGGCATCGCTGCCAAAAAGCACACGCTGCTGACGACGCTGGCGCGCGGCCGCCTCGGCAATGCGGACGGCGTGCTGCGACTGCACGAACAACTGTGCTTCATGCGTGCCTACCCGGACGATCGCAGGGTTCTCGCCCAGGTCAATGCCATGCTGGCCGCCTTCGCGCGGCGTGCCGACCTGAAGCGACATCGGCGCGCGCTCGATGATTCCGGCGTGGCGGGCACGCGCATACGTTATCGCTACTACTGGCCGACGGCGAGAAGGCTGGCTGCGCGCTGGCCCTCGCAACTGGAGATCGACTGGGAGGCACTCGATGAGCCGGTCCTGCTCGCCATCGCCCTGCCGCTGCTCGTGACGTCCATCGAGGCTGCCTGGCTGCGCGGTCGCAACCCGGCACCGCGCGCGGCGATCGCGCGCCTTGCGGGGAAAAGCACCGCGAGCGGAACCTTCCTCGTCCGTCGCGTCGAGGCGTATGCGGGGAGCGACGCCTCGCGCGAAGCGTTCTTCGACGCGCTCGATACGCCCTTCGTCCTGCAGGCGGGCCGGGACACGCCTTCGCGCACCCTGGCGCGACACCCCCGCTCGCCCGTGGCATTCGTGCGCCGCCCGGTGCTGCGCGTGCGCCAGGATCTCCCCGCCGAATTGCTGCGCCCGCCAGCATCCATGCGCGCCGCCTCCCCTTCGGAAGGCGCGCAGCTCATCGAACTCGCGCTCGGCGCCCTCGTGACGCGCTCGCGCGACATCGACGGCATCGCCTACGGCAACCCCGACGACGTATGGATGGTGGACGACGGCGAAGGACTGCAGTGGGCCTTCATCGGCATCGTTCCCGAGCGCCGCCAGGTGCTGCGAGCGAGCCACGGATTCCTGACCCTGCGCTCGGGCGTGCCCATCGGCTACGGCCAGTTCGACACGCTGTTCCGCACGGCCGACGTGTCGTTCAATTCCTTCGACACTTTCCGCGGCCCGTCGACGGCCAGGATCTTTGTGCGCCTGCTCGCCGCCGCGCGCGCGCTGCTCGGCGCTTGCGCCTTCACGCTGGACGGTTACCAGATCGGCCATCACAACGACGAGGCCATTGCCTCCGGCGCCTGGTGGTTCTACTACAAGCTGGGATTCCGGCCGCGCAACACCGCGATCAGGAAACTCGAGGCGGCGGAACTCGCGCGCATGCGCGCCGATCCGACGCACCTGTCCTCGCCTTCGACCTTGCGGCGCCTTGCCACCGACAGCCTGTACTTCGAGACGGAGGGCGTGCGCGCGCCGCTGTGGCCACGCCTGGCCGACATCGGCGCGATGGCCGCGCCTCGACTCGCCGCATCGGGTAGCGCGGACCGGGAACTCGCCCTCGAAGCCTGTTCACTGCGCGTGATGAAGAAGCTCGGCATCGCATCGCTCACCGAGTTGCCGGGGCGCAGGGCCGACACGGCGCTGGCCTGGCAGCGCTGGGCGCCCGTCGTGGACATGCTCGATCTTCGGGGATGGCGCGCCGGCGAGCGCCGCGCACTGGCCGCGATCATCGCCGCCAAGGGCGGCCGCACCGAGCGGGAATTCCTCAAGCAGTTCGACGCCCACCCGCGCATCGGCGTCGCGTTGCGCGGGCTTTGCCGCGCCTGAAGAAGCACCGGAACGCAAACAGCACCACGAGGTCGCTGCAACCCCTGGCGCGCCGCCAATCAGCCCCGCGCAATTCTCAGGATGGCCGCAAGCATGTCGGCCTCGCCGTCCTCCAGACGACGGTCGTTGCGCACTTCGATGACGGGCACCCCGCTCGGCAGGGCGTAGCGACTTGCGCGCGCAAGCCTTTCATCGATCTGCTCCGCCGTTTCGCGTCCGCGTCGCAGCAGCCGCTCGCGCAGCACGCCGGCATCCACCTTGACCTCGATGACATGGAGGTCGGGAAAGTCCTTGCGTGCCTGATGCAGGTGTTCACGAGACCCGCTGACGACGACGGTCGCGCCGTCTCGCAGCCAATCGCGGATTTCGGCGTCGATGCCGTAACCGTTGCCATGCGCGCGCCAGTGCATGGCAAAGGCGCCGGAACGGACCTTCTCCTCGAACTCGGGCATTGTCAGCGACCGGTGCGCCTCGCCGCCCGCATCGGCCGGGCGTGTGATCCAGCGCCGGGCGAACTTCACCTTGACGTTCGGCGGCAGGTGCGCGCGGGCATGGTCGAGCAGTGCGTCCTTGCCGGCACCGCTGGGGCCGACGACGTAGATCAGTTTCCCGGACCCAGTCATCGCCCCAGCCCGCCAGGGATCACTTCTTTTTTTGCTTGGCGGATCGTTCCTTCTTCGCACCCGTGCTCTTCTTCGCCTTCTTCACTACGACGGGTGCGCGCTTGCGGGCCGGCTTGCGCGCGGGTTTTGCCGTCTTCTGTTTCGCCGCATTCGTTGCTTTCTTCTTCGTTACCTTCTTCTTCGTTGCCTGGGTTCCCGCATGCAGCGTTTCATCCACCGGCATGTCGGTGATCGCACCCAGGCTGCCGCTGGACACCAGCTTCATGTACTTGGCGAACAGGCCGCGCGTGTAGCGCGGCTTGGGCTGCTTCCACGCCGCGCGCCGCTTGGCGATTTCGGCCTTCGGCACATTGAGCTGGATGAGCTGCTTCTCGGCATCCACGGTGATGGAATCGCCTTCCTTCACCAGCGCGATGGTGCCGCCCACGTAGGCTTCGGGCGAGACGTGGCCGACCACCATGCCCCAGGTGCCGCCGGAGAATCGACCGTCGGTGATGAGGCCCACCGAGTCGCCCAATCCCTGCCCGATGAGGGCCGCGGTCGGCGCCAGCATCTCCTGCATGCCGGGGCCGCCCTTGGGACCTTCGTAGCGGATCACCACCACGTCGCCCGGTTTTATCTTCTTCGCCATGATGGCTTGCATGGTCTCGGGCTCGGAGTTGAACACGCGCGCGGGGCCGGTAATGGATGTCTGCTTGAGTCCCGTGATCTTCGCCACGCAGCCTTCGGGCGAGAGATTGCCCTTGAGGATGGCAAGGTGGCCCTGCTTGTAGATCGGCTTGTCGATGGTGCGAATCACGTCCTGGTCGGCGCGCGGCACGTCCGGCACGTGGGCCAGGGCTTCGGCCATGGTCTGGCCCGTGATGGTCATGCAGTCGCCATGCAGGAGGCCGGCGTTCAGCAGCACCTTCAGCACCTGCGGTACGCCACCGGCACGATGGAAGTCCACCGCGACATACTTCCCCGAGGGTTTCAGGTCGCACAGCACCGGCGTCCTGAGACGGATGCGCTCGAAGTCGTCGATGGTCCACGGCACTTCGGCCGCCGATGCGATGGCCAGGTAATGCAGCACGGCATTGGTCGAGCCGCCGGTGGCCATCACCAGCGCGATGGCGTTCTCGATGGACTTCCTGGTGATGATGTCGCGCGGCCGAATGTTCTTCGCAATGGCGTTGACCAGCACCTGGGCCGACTCGGCCGACGAGTCGGCCTTCTCGGCATCGGGCGAAGCCATTTGGGACGAACCGAGGAGGCTCATGCCCAGCGCCTCGAAGGAAGATGACATGGTGTTGGCGGTGAACATGCCGCCGCAGGCGCCCACCGACGGGCAGGCGTTGCGCTCGATGCCCACGAGGTCCTCCTCGCCCATCTTGCCCGCCGAGTAGGCCCCGACCGCTTCGAATACCGACACGATGGTGAGGTCCTGCCCCTTCCACTTGCCCGGCTTGATGGTGCCGGCATAAACGTAGATGCCGGGCACGTTCATGCGCGCCATGGCCATCATGCCGCCGGGCATGTTCTTGTCGCACCCGCCTACCACCAGCACGCCGTCCATGCTCTGGCCGTTGACCGAGGTCTCGATGGCGTCCGCGATGACTTCGCGCGACACCAGCGAATACTTCATTGCTTCGGTGCCCATGCCGATGCCGTCGGTGATGGTCGGCGTGCCGAACACCTGCGGCATGGCACCGGCCTGGCGCAACGCAGACATGGCGCTGTCCACCAATGTCTGGATGCCGGCATTGCAGGGATTCATGTTGGAGTGGCCGTTGGCCACGCCGACGATGGGCTTCCTGAAATCGTTGTCACCGAAGCCCACTGCGCGCAACATGGCACGATTGGGCGAGCGCGACACGCCCTCGGTGATGAGCTTGGAGCGCCAGTTGCCGGCTTTCGGCGAAGATGCGGGAGCGGAGTCTTTTGTGTCAGCCATGGTGGATCCTCGTGCGTGGGGGCGGGCCGCCGGAGTCGGCGAGCGCCGCCACGGTGCGCAGTGAAAAGGGGCTTGAAGATAGCACCGGCTCACTATCAATACAACCGCCCAGACAACCGTACCAGGACGCCCTCTTTACCCCTTCACCGGCATCTCAATATGTACGCCAGGACACAGACCGACTCTGTCTGAGCCGGGATGATTGGCTGACATCTTCCCGGGTGCGGAGTTGTGACGACTGCGTACAGCCTTGGCGGACGTTTGACGCCCCAACAGAGGATCATGAATCTCTTTGAAATGCCATGAACGCCGATCCATACGAGCTCGACTTCACTCATGCATTCGACGGACCGGCAGGGTCCCCGCCTTCATTGGGCGCAACTTCGCCAAGACAGCAAAAGGAGGTCCTGGAGAAAACCGCCGAGTTTCAGGAGTCCGGATATTGCATCAACATCGTGCGCCGGGCGCTGAGGCTTGCCCCGATCGCGCCGGCGGGGAAGTATTCCATTCTTTGTATCGACGACGACGATTCGGTGCTGGAAATCCTGAGAAGAACGCTCACCAGGGGCGGCTATGACGTACGCACCGCATCCGATCGTCAAACCATCCTGGCCGAGCTGCAGAAGCAGCCGCATCCCGATCTCATACTCCTCGATGTGGGACTGCCCGGGTTCAGCGGCTTCGATCTCCTGCTCAAGCTGAGGCAGCATCCAGCCTTTGGCGCTATACCGGTCATCATGCTCACAGGCCACGTCAGCCCGGAAGACGTGCTGCACGGCATGACCAATGGCGCCGATGGCTATGTGTCCAAGCCCTTCCGGTTCGCCGCCCTTACCGACACCATCAAGACAGTTCTCAGAATACCGTAGAGGGACCGCACGGCCTGCTACGCAGGCTCGGCCGTGCTGCTCTGGGGACCGCACGGCCTGCTACGCAGGCTCGGCCGTGCTGCTCGGGGGACCGCCTCGCAAAGTGGCTAAAGTGAAGTGAGCATCACCCGAACTGCGCACGTCCCTTCAGATGCCAATCGGCGCGTAAGCCCTGGCTTCGATCGCCCGAAGTTCCTCGAAGCGGCGCCGCAGCTCGGCCCGCCGTCCGTGGTCGTGCGCCAGGTTGACGAGTTCATACGGATCGTTCGCAAGGTCGTACCACTCGTGCTCGTGGTCCTCGAAATCGGCATCGGCGGTGATCTGCATGGGCCCGGCGAAGGGCTGCCCGATGCGATCACGGCCGTCGCTGCCGATACCGTAGTAGCGGCAGTACTTGTAACGGCCATCGAAGATGCCGGTGCTGGCAAAGCGCGTGTGCTCCACGCCCAGGTACCACGCCCATTCCTGGGCGAACAGCACATGGTCGCGCACCTTGCCCGACGGCGCGGAAAACAGTGGCGCCAGCGATTCGCCGCAGGCTCCGGCCGACTCGCGAATGTCGACGCCTGCCAATTCCGCGAGCGTGCGCGCAAGGTCGACGTGGCTGGCCAGTGCGGCTGTCTTCGATCCGGGCTGCGTTTGCCCGGGAACACGAAGATAGAGCGGGATGCGCATGGTCTCCTGGTAGTTCCACGGCCCTTTGGAGCGCAACCCGTGCGAGCCGCATTGGTCGCCGTGGTCCGAAGTAAAGGCGATCACCGTGTCCTCCGCACCGCCGATCTCGTCCAGCGCCGCGAGCACTGTCGCAATGCAGCGGTCGTTGAGTTCATGCAGCTTGACGTAGTAATCGAGCTGCTTCAGCCAGATCCGCTTGTCGTCGCGGCGCATCGTGCCCGGCGCCGACTGGCGCAGCATCTCGTTCATCCAGCGCCGGTGCACATCCGGTTTCGTGTGCAGGTCGTCGTCGAAATTCGCCGGTAGCTCGGAGAACCAGGAGTCCAATGCGTGCGGGAAGGGCGGCAGGTTGTCCTTGCGGCCCCAGTCGCGCTTTGCCAGTTGGGCACGCAGGCGCGCCACATGCGCAGGGTCTTCCTGCCACCACCACGGCTGGTCGAGCGGAAACCACATGATGTCATGCGGGTTGACCAGCGCCACCGTGAGGAACCACGGCTCTTTGGACTTCGACTTCGCCTGCGCCCGCAGCCAGCGGGACGACTGCTCGGCGATGGGCACATCGAACTCGGTGCCGGTGCCGGGCAGTCCCCACCAGGCCGAATCATTGCCTTCCCAGTCGCCGAAACCGTAGGCATCCATCTGCGGCACGTCGCGCGCCTGCAGGTGCCACTTGCCCTTGTAGGCCGTGCGGTAGCCGGCACGGCGCAGCAGGTGCCCGAGAGTCGGCGTGCTCAGCGGCAGTTCGGTGTTGCCGGGGGCGGTGGAATTTTCCAGCACGCCGTGCTGGGCGAGATAGCGCCCGGTGAAGAGCGTCGCCCGCGACGGCGAACAGGGCGAGGTATGCGTGTAGTACTGCGTGAACTCCAGCCCGCCGTCGATGAGCCGTTGGCGCGCCGGCAGATGCGCGCCGGCCGGCAGCCAGTCGCGCTGGCGCTCCTGATCGCTGACGATGAGCAGGATGTTCGGCTTTTTCATGCGCACGCCTCCACGGCCAATCGCCGATTCGCCCTACGCCGGCACCCCTGCACCAAAAACTTCGGGGGCACCGGCACTGATGCGCCGCTCGGCCGCCAGCCACATCTGCCGGCGAAACTGCACGTTGGGCTTGAGGTAATTCGACTGGTAACTCCTGGCCACATCATGCGACATCGGTCCCCCGCCGATGCGCAGTGCCTTGATCTCGCGCGTGGAACTGAGCATCAGGCAGTTGGCCTCCGCGAACGCGTAGCGCAGGGTCTCCGACACGTTCAGCGCGCCCCAGCCGGCGATGAACAGGGCGCGGTTGGAGCCCAGCGCCTTCACCACTTCGGCAATGCCCTCGGGGGTGTCGAGTTCATTCTGGAGCGAGATCCGGTCGCACAGCTGGTAGAAGATCCCGCCGTACTGGTAATAGGTGGCGAGCGGCGCCGTGTGCGAAGCAAGGGCCGTATGGCTGGGCGAACTCGTGAAGCAGATGCCGCCCACATCCGGACGCGCCTTGTAGATCGCCGCGTGCAGCACCGCCCGCACCACGGGTTCGGCGCCCTGAGCGAGCACCTTGCCGTCGAGGCCCACCTTGCTCGCGTCGCCGGGCAGGGCGCCTTCCGGACACTCGGGGCCGGCAGTCAGGAATGCGTTTTCACCGGCCACGCGGGCGCTGAATTGCGTGGTCAGGTTTTCCCACGGGAATTCGGAGGCCAGCATGCGTCGGCCGATGGCCATGTCGCGCTTGAGATCTTCCATGTTCGATGCTCCTGGAGTTCAGTCGGGAGATTTCGCATGCAGAAGGGCAGGAACGCTGCGGGGCCAGTTGCAAGACACCGGCTGCATTTCCCCGGTTGTGCTTGCCGCAGCCCTGTTCACGGACCCGTCAACGTCCTGCCATTGCGCCATGCGGAATCTCTGCCCGAAATGATACGGCAGGAATGACAAGCCCTGCCGATTACATTAACCTTCCGCCTCTCTGCATCGCGCGGCGGTCGACTCGAATGCGGCCGCCAACGCAAGGTCCAGCAGCAGCCCAGAGACCCCTGCCGACCCCTGCCGCCTGAATGCCGGGCGCCGCACCCGACCCAAGGAGCTACACCATGACCGCCCCCATCATTTCCTCCGATTCGCATGTGCTGGAACCCGGCAACCTGTGGCTCGAACGACTCGACAAGAAATACCGCGACCGCGCGCCGCGCATTTTTTTCGACGAGGCATCCGGTCGCTACAAGTTCGGCGGCGAAGGCCTGAAGCCGGTGGTGTACTCGGGCCTGTTTGCCGCCAACAAGCGCGACGACAAACTGGCCGAACAGATCACCAAAGCCGCAACCGCGGCTCAGGCCGCCTCGGAAAAGGACGCCCCGCCCGGCGGCTGGGACCCGAAGCAGCGCCTCAAGGACCAGGACATCGACGGCGTGTGGTCCGAGGTGGTGTACAGCAGCCTCGCCATGCCCATGTTCCGCGTCGAGGACATGGACTACCAGCACGCGCTGTTCCGCGTCTACAACGACTGGCTGGCCGAGTTCTGCTCCTATGCGCCGGAACGGCTGATCGGCATGGCGCAGGTCCCGCTCGTCGACGTCGAGGAAGGCGTGAAGGAACTGCGCCGCGCCCACAAGATGGGCCTAAAGGGCTGCATGATCTTCGCCTCACCGCCGGCCGACCGGCCGTTTACGACGCGACTCTACGATCCCTTCTGGCGCGCAGCCGAAGAGTTGTCCATGCCCGTCGGGCTGCACATCCTCACCGGCCACGGCGCGCCCAGCAAGCGCTTGCTCTCCGACCTGACGCCGATCGAGTTCCTCACCGGCCTCATGTCGCTATCGGACGAAGTCGTCTATTCCTTCACCGACATCGTGTTCTCGGGCGTGCTGGAGCGCTTCCCGAAGCTGAAGCTCGTGTCGGCGGAGAACGAAGTGGGCTGGATTCCGTTCTGGCTGCACATGGCCGACCAGTGGTGGAACCGCTATCGCAAGTCGCACAAGAACGAGCTCACCATGCAGCCGAGCGACTACTTCAAGCGGCAGATCTACGCCACCTTCCTGGAAGACCCGATCGGCGTGCACTGCGCGCAGCTGCCGCTGGTCGGCTACGACAACCTGATGTGGGGCAGCGACTACCCGCACGGCTCGTCCACCTGGCCGAATTCGCTGAAGGTGATCGACAAGATCATGCCCGGCGTGAGCGAGGCCAACCGCCAGAAGATGCTCACCGACAACTGCGCCCGGCTCTACGGCCTGACCGTGCCGGCCAACGTGGCGAGCAAGGCAGCCTGAGTACCGCGGACTTTACAAAGCAATAACTGGTAGTGTCAGTGGAGGCACGTCAGTGCATGTGGATGCCCGGACGTCCCGCTGGCTGCTATGCGGCGCCTGGAGAGTGAATACACAATGCAGGCAATGTACCAACTCACGAGGAGGAAAATTGAAAATCACTGTGAGATTAGGTGTAACAGCGGCGCTGCTGTCAGTTTGCATCGGGCCAAGTGCCTCCGTTTATGCACAGGCATTTCCAAGCAAACCGATCCGCATCATTGTCGGCGCAAATCCAGGGACGCCGTTGGACCTGGGCGCGCGCCTTTTCGGTGGAGAAATGTCAAGGCGCCTCGGCCAGCCGATAGTTACCGAAACGAGGCCTGGGGCAGGATCCACGATCGCGGGGAAGGCCGTCGCTTCATCGCCTCCGGACGGCTATACACTTTTTTATGGCAACGCGACTTCCCAGCATCCGGTACTGGTCAAAGAGAATTCTCTGGATGCAACGAAGGACTATGCGCCAATCTCTAACATGATGGTTGGCGCCGCTGTCTTTTACGGCAGAGGCAGCCTGCCAGTCCGCTCACTTCAGGACCTCGTTGCTTACTCCAAAGCCAACCCCGGAAAATTGACCTTTGGCACCCCGGCGCCAAATTATGATCTCATCATGGTCATGATCAAAAAGTCCACCGGCCTGGAGTATCTCGGGATTCCCTACTATAAGACTCAGGACTCCGGCCCTCCGTTGTTAGCCGAGGAAGTCGACTTTGTCGCTTCGTCAGCGTCCAAGTTCACGTCCCAACTTCCCACTGGCAGGGTACGTGCGCTTTTCGCCACGTCTCGTTCATCCTTGTTACCCGACACCCCGTCCTTGGCTGACCTGGGACTTCCCGGCTTTGAGGACGCCGGAGTCAATTGGGGACTGTGGGCCCCCAACGCTACGCCGCGAAACGTCATTCAGGTTCTAAATTCGGCGGCGATCGCCGCGATCAAGATTCCAGAGATCAGCGCCAAGCTCGTCGCCGCCACCGGATACAACCCCACGGGTTCCACCGCCGAAGAGCAGATGCGGATCTACAACGCGAGCGTTGGTTTCCTGCAGGAGGCTGCGCGGCTCGCTAATTTTCAACCGCAGTAATCGCACCGGCTGGCTACCCAAGCGGGAGGGGACGTGAGTGATGAATTCGGATTTGCCGTAAAGCCATTGAATGTTGGCGCCGAGATTGTTGGCCTTGATCTGACGCGTCCCTTTGCAGAGCACACTCGCGCCGCACTGTACTCGGCCTGGCTCGATTACGGCATTTTGCTGTTCCGCAATACCAACGCCACTCAGGAACAGCATCTTGCACTCAGCCGATGTTTTGGCGAGCTGGAAATGCATCCCATTCCCGAGATTCGGGTCAAGGAACAACCACTACTGATCGAACTGGGTGGGACAAAGCGCGGACGCGCTTACATATACGATGAGAAGGACATGCGTATTGGTGTCCTCCCTTGGCATCGGGACACCGCCTATACGGTGGAGTGCAGCAAGGGCGCCATTCTGCGGCTCGTCGATGTGCCTCCTGAGGGCGGCGAGACCATGTTTTCGGATACTGCGAATGCCTACGACGGCTTGCCGGAGGCGCTCAGGAAGCGAATCGACACTCTGGAATACAAGGCCACGCTGCGAATCGGACCACTGGCGCAATCCGGCCCCGGCTCATTCTGGAAATCGGTTCGCGTCCCGACGGAGAAAGAGTTGCCGAACAACCTCCCCGAGCACCACCGTACAGACGAGCAATCGCTTGCCCGCTATCCTTCGGTGATTCTTCCGGCGGTAATCACCCATCCCGAGTCCGGGCGGAAGTGCATATTTCCAAGCCCCAGCTATGTGGACGAGTTCCTGGGCCTTTCCAAGTCAGAGAGTGAGGCTTTGCTTTGGGAATTGACCAACCACATGACCGATGGCAAGTATGTTTACGTTCACAAGTGGGCATTGGGAGACATGATCCTGTGGGACAACCGCCGCTTCATGCATGCTGCTGCGGGCTATCACCCCAGATATACCCGTCGCGCCTTCCGCACCACGTTGGCAGGTTCGCTGAAAGTAGGCCGTTACCACGACAAGCAACCCGAGCTGAGCCAACTGGCTCCCATTAACGACTAGTCCCGGCAAAGGGCTCTCGAGACACAGGGTACGCGATTCATTCTTGTATTCAGGATAGGGGCGGTCAGGACACTGCCTCCCGCTGTGAACCAACCCGCATCACAGCAAACCGCAGCGCGGTCGGCCACTCAGGCAGTGAACAGCACCGGGTCGGTGACCTTTAGCTGGCGCAGGTAGGCATCCCACTCGCGCTGCTGGAAACCGTTCTTGAGATAGGACGAACGGTACGAACTGACCAGGCCTGGCGACAGGGGTTTGGCACCGATCGACATGGCCTCGATCTGGTAGTTGGCGCACTTCTCGAGCAGGATCGTCTCGACGACCACGTCCTCCAGCGTCGCGCCCACATGCACCGCGCCGTGGTGCTTCATGAACACGGCGCGTTTCTTCCCCAGCACGCCGGCAATCAGCTCGCCTTCCTCGTCCGGCAGCACCGCGCCGTTATCCTCGAAGTAACCGATGTCATCGGCAAAGATGGCACCGGGCGCGTAATAGACGTCGTAGGGCTTGTCGGACGAGGACAGGATGGAGATCTTGTCCGAATGCGTGTGGATGGCGGCATGCACGTCCGGGCGGTGCCGGTAAATGCTGGCGTGAAAGTTGATGCCGGGCGAGGCCGGCAGCGTGCCGGGATCGCGCACCGCGAGATCGAACCCGACCTTCGACACATGCTCGGGCAGGCACTCGTCGAAATACTGGAACGGCGTGACGAAGAACGCGTCTTCCCCCGGTACGCGCAGGCTCAC
>CANJXQ010000065.1 GCA_947478805.1 Betaproteobacteria bacterium
CTGACCAAGGCGCTGGTTCCAATCGCCGGCCTCGGCCAGGCGCCCAACATCCTGATGATGAATTCGGCATTGCCGGCAAAGTCGCTGGCCGAGTTTGTTGCCTATGGCAAGGCCAATCCGATGAAGTTGAACGTGGGAATCATCAACGGCAATTCGGTGGCACTGCAGACCATTTCGTTCCTCAAGCTCAATGGCATCGAAGCGGCGACCATTCCGTACAACGACGGCACATCGGCGGTGCTGGCGATTGCCAAGGGGGATACGCAGTTCTACATCGGGACGCTTGCCGCGGCCATGTCGCACATCGAAGCCAAGCGCATCGTGCCCCTGGCCATGGCCAGTACTGCGCGGTTTTCCCTCGCGCCTACCATTCCCACGACCCGGGAGCAGGGCGTGAGCCTCAACAGCGGAAATTATTACGCCATCATGGGCCAGGCGGCCATGTCGCCGGAACTGATCGCGCAGCTGTACAAGAAAGTGGTCGCGGCGCTGGCACCGCAGTCCGCGCAGGATTCCATCAAGAAGGTCGGCTTCGACCCCGCGCCCGGCACCCCCGAGCAACTGGCGGCCTTGCTCGCTGCCGAAGTCAAAGAGCTCACCGAGGCGGCTGCCTTGGCCAAGGTCCAACCGCAGTAAGGATCGAACGAGATCCCCCGGCGAAAAGCGCTGCGGGGCTTCCGCCTACGCGATGGCACCCTTGTCGCGCAGCTGCGCGATCCGGCGCGAGTCCATGCCCAGGGACTCGCGCAGAATTTCGTCGGTGTGCTGCCCGAGTGTCGGCGGCGCCACGGTCGGCACCACCGGCGTTCCACGCAGCTTCAACGGGGAACCGATCAGCTTCACAGAACCCGCTGTCGGGTGGGGGACTTCGACGACCATTTCGCGTTCGCCATCAACGGCGACTGCGATGGCCTCACTGACGTTGCGCACGGAACCTGCTGCGACATCAACATCTCGCAGCGCTTCATACCATTGCTCGCGGGTGCGCGCGGCAAGGCAGCCGATGAGCAATTCCCTCAAGGCGGCCTTGTTCTTGAGCCGGCCATCGTTCTTCTGGAAGCGCGGATCCGCCGCGATGTCGGGTCTCCCCAAGGCCTGGCACAGGCGCTGGAACTGGGCGTCATTGGCCACCGTGATGATGATGTCGCCGTCGCTGCAGGGAAATGTTTCGTACGGGGAAATGTCCACATGCGTGTTGCCGTAACGCCTGGGCACCGTTCCCAGCAGCAGCGCGTTCGAAGCGATGATCGACAGATTGGCCAGCGCGCAGTCGAACAACGCGATATCGATCAGTTGGCCTTCGCCCGTTTTCTCCCGCGCCAGTAGCGCCGCCAGCACTGCCTGCGCGGCATAGGTGCCGGTGGTGATGTCCACAAAAGGCACGCCGACCTTCATGGGCGGCCCCTCAGGGTCGCCGGTCACAGACATCAGGCCGCTCTCCCCCTGGAGGATGAAATCGTATCCAAGGCGCGCAGCGTTGGGGCCTTCGCGTCCGTACCCGGAGATCGACAAGTAGATCAGTTTCGGGTTGAGTACGCGCAGGGTTTCGTAATCCAGGCCGTATCGCGCCAGGTCACCCAGCTTGTAGTTCTCGATCAACACGTCGCTTTGCGCGGCGAGGCCGCGAATGATCTGCTGTCCTTCAGGCGTCCGGAAGTCGATGGCGATGCTGCGCTTGTTGCGGTTGACGCACAGGTAATAGGTGCGCTCCCCGCCCTGGATGGCGGTGCCCAGATGGCGGGTGTCGTCACCGCCGTCAGGGTTCTCGACCTTGATCACGTCGGCACCCAGGTCGCCGAGCGTCATGGCGCACCAGGGACCGGCCAGGATGCGCGACATGTCGAGGACTTTGATGCCGGAGAGGACGGCTTGCTTGGGGCGGGTCATGCGATGCCTTCAGGGTGCGTTGCTGCGATTCCAACGGCCATTCCGTCAGGCGCACTAAGTTACCATAAGGCCGATGCGCCCACGGAACAAGCAATGACGATCGACACCAATCGCCTGCTGAACTGGCCGTTCGAGGAGCGCGTGCAAACCTACACCGAGCGGGACACCATGCTCTACGCCTTGAGCGTGGGCCTGGGCAGTGATCCGCTGGACCGATCGCAACTGAAATTCGTATATGAGCGCGATCTCGTGGCCTTGCCGACGATGGCGATGATCCTGGGCTGGCCGGGGCTCTGGTTCTCCGACCCTGCGACCGGGATCGATGCGGCAAACGTCGTCAATGGGGGCCAGGACCTCATCCTGCATGCACCCATACCGGCGGCGGGTAAAGTGCGTTCGCAAACCCGGGTGACAGGTCTCATCGACAGGGGCCCTGGACGCGGTGCGATCATCCGTCTTGAACGGTTGGTTGCCGATCAGGCGAGCGGCAGTCGCATGGCCACCGTGTCTACAACATTGGTCTGTCGCAATGACGGGGGCTTCGGCGGTCCGACGGGCGCGGTGCCCCCCGCCCCCGCCATTCCCGAGCGAGAACCCGACCACGTCGTCGACCTGCCCTCGCTGCCGCAGGCACACCTGCTATACCGGTTGAACGGGGATCGTCATCCGCTGCACGCTGACCCGGAATTCGCCCGCTCGGTCGGTTTTGCGCGCCCCATCCTGCACGGGCTTGGCACCTTCGGCATCGCCGGGCACGCGCTGCTGAAGGCGGTCTGCGGCTACGAGCCGCGGAGGCTGGTTGGAATGGGGGCGCGCTTTTCGGCGCCGTTCTTCCCCGGTGAAACCCTGTCGGTGGAGCTTTGGCAGGACGGATCGAAGCTTACGTATCGCGCCTGGGTTCGCGCGCGCAATGCCAAAGTTCTCGACAGCGGCCATGCCACGCTCGACGAAGCACTTGCATCGGCATCGGGCCAGAAACAGACACCCCATCCTGGAGGAAAGATTTGAACATTCACGTCAATCGAAGCCGTGCAAGAGGTCCCCGGGTCGCCGATTTCTCGACCCATCTTCCCGGCCCGGTGGCCAGCCACCAGATGGTGCAGCTGGGTGCGGACGTGATCAAGATCGAGCATCCGAAATGGGGCGATGGCAATCGCGATGTCGCGCCCTACTTCGACGGCGAGGGATTGCATCACCTGGCGCTGAATCCGGGCACGCGCAGCCTCGCGCTGGACTCCAAGTCGCCGCAATGGCCGCGCGTGGTGGAGGCGCTGGCGCGCTGGGCCGATGTGGTGATTGTCGGTAACCGCCCGAGCACCGCGCAGCGCCTGGGGCTGGATTTCACCAGCCTGCTGCGGCACAACCCGCAGCTCGTGTACTGCCTCATCTCCGGCTACGGAATCGCCGGTGAATGGGCGGCGTATCCCGCGCATGGACTGAACGTGGACGCGCTGGCAGGAACCATTGCGCTCGAGAACAGCGGTGGTCGGCCCGATACGCCCGAGCAATACCGCACCGTGGGCACCACGATGGCCGGCGTGGAGGCGGCGCTGGGGGTCTATGCGGCCCTCTACCGGCGTGACCAGGGTGGCGGCGGGCAGGTGGTGCACGTGTCGATCTGGGAAGCCGCGCTGTCATGGATGTGGCGCGATACCTCGACCTTTGCCAATACAGGCAACAGCTGGCCCGCCTACCGGAGCTTCGGCTCGCGCTATGCGATCTATGGCGCGAGCGACGGAAAGGCGCTGCTGGTTTGCCCTACCGAGAAGCACTTCTGGGAGCGTTTCTGCGATGCGCTGGGGCTTCCGGCGGATGTGCGCGCGCGCGGCAACTGGTCCGGCGGATCCGACATGGGCGGAGATTACGTTGCCTTGGGCGAGCGTGAGCTCATCCAGGCGCAATTTGCCAAGCGGACTCGCGACCAGTGGGTGGAGGTGCTCGCGCGCGTCGACATCCCGTTTGCGCCCGTGCTCGACTGGCGCGAGGCGATGGCGAGCAAGCATGCCGAAGCCAACGGCGTAATGACCGGCTACGAGTACAAGGGTAAGCAGGTGCGCGTTCCGACATCCCCGGTGTCGGTGACCTCGGGCGCCGCGCTCGTTGGTAGCGGTTATGACGGACTGGCCGAGGCGCATCGCGGCAAGGCCGAATCCATCCGGCGCGCCCCCGCGCTGGGCGAGCACAATGCCGAGATCCTGAAGGAACTGGGCATCGATACGATTTGAGCTGCAACAAAGGAGTGTGTCATGTCGGACGGGTCGAAGGCGGCGGGTGGTCATGCAGCGCGTAGTGCCGGCGAGGGAAACCTCGCTGGCCTTCGGGTCGTCGAGATTTGCGATGAACTGGCGGAGTACTGCGGCCTGACGCTCATGGGGCTGGGCGCCGAGGTCATCAAGATCGAGCCGCCGGGCGGCAACCCCACGCGGCGCATCGGCCCGTTCTTCGAGGACCGCGAGGGCCCCGAGCGCTCGCTGCACTTCTGGCATTACAACCGGGGCAAGCGCTCGCTGGTAATGGATTGCAAGACGCAGGCCGGCCGGGAAAAGGTGCTGGCATTGCTCGAAAATGCCGACGTTCTGCTGCAGTCGGTATCGGTGGAGCATCCGGACCTGATCGGCCTGCCGGTCGAGGAACTGCGGCGACGTTTTCCTCGGCTGGTGATTGCGCGCATGACGCCGTTCGGTGAATCCGGCCCCTGGGCCAAGTACAAGAGTTCGGACCTTGTCCATCTTGCGCTGGGTGGCGTGGTGATGAACTGCGGTTACGACCCGGAGCCGGACGGGCGCTACGATCTGCCGCCGATTGCCCCGCAGATGTGGCAGGCCTTTCACATCGCCGGCGAGCAACTGGCCATCGGGATTGTCGGTGCGCTCATCTACCGCCAGCGGTCCGGACAGGGCCAGTCCGTCTCCTGCGCAGTCCATGCCGCCGTCTCGATCAATACCGAGAACGATGTGCCGGCGTGGATCCTGCGGCGAGCGCCGTTCTACCGGCAGACCAACCGGCACGCCATGCAGTTCCGCGACAACGTTCCCACCATCGGCAGCACCAAGGACGGCCGCTGGTTGATGACCTTCAGCTATGGCGAGGGCGCGGATGCCAAGCTGCACAGATTCCTCGACAAGAACGGCATGACCGATTTGCCGCTCCCGGGAAAGGACGCGATGCCGGGGACTGCGGGCGCGATTCCGGGTTCAAGCAAGATGGGCGATTCGCTCGCCCGTCTCACCGAGGCGGCGCACCGGCTGGTCCGGTCGTATACCTATGAGCGCGCGCCCTGGCAGGCCGCGCAGGAAGCCGGACTGCTGTGGGCGCCGCTGCGCAAGCCTCATGAGAACGCGCTGGATGAACACTGGAAACAGCGCAAGACGTTTACCGAAATCGAACATCCCGAACTGGGCCGTTCGTTCTGCTACCCGACCAGCAAATGGCAGTCGAGCGCCGGCGCGTGGGTGGCCGGCCGGCGTGCACCACTGCTGGATGAAGACGCCGCAGAACTTCCCAGGCTGCTCAAGCCGCCCGTGACAGCGGTGCCCGCGGTGCCCGCAGTGCCGGCGGCACCGGGTGGGAGTGCTGCAGAAAGGCTTTCGCGTCACGGCAAGCCCTTTGCGGTCAAGGACGTTCGTATCCTTGATTTCAGCTGGTACCTGGCGACGGCGGGCGGCACGCGGTTTGCCGCATCGCTCGGCGTCGAATGCCTCAAGACGGAATGGAAATCGCATCCGGACACGCGCTTCGGCAACATGGCACCGATCGGCGGCCGCGAGGCGAGGCGCAAGGCCACCACGCCGCTGGAAGGTTCCAACGATCCGGATATGGGCGGGCAGTTCAACAACAAGAACCCGGGCAAGCGCGGCTTCTCCTTGAACGTGACGCATCCGAAAGGCCTGGAGATCGCCAAGCGCCTGGTCGCCGTGTCCGATGTCGTGGCCGAAGGCTTTTCGCCGGGCGTGCTGCAGAAGTGGGGGCTTGGGTACGACGCCCTGCGCGCCATCAAGCCCGACATCATCTACGTGCAGCAGTCGGGCATGGGGTCTGGCGGCACCTACGGCCGATTTCGCACCGTCGGCCCCATTGCCGCGGCCATGTCCGGCATCTCCGAGATGTCCGGGCTCCCCGAGCCGGCCATGCCGGTGGGCTGGGGATATTCCTACCTAGATTGGCTGGGCGCCTACACCTTTGCGCTCGCCATCCTGTCGGCCCTGCATCATCGCAATCGAACCGGCGAAGGCCAGTGGATCAACAGTTCGCAGGTTGAAGTCGGCATCTTTGCGAGTGGGACGAGCATTCTCGACTGGTCGGCCAACGGCCGGGTATGGCAGCGCTACGGCAATCGCTCACCCTACAAGTCGGCCGCGCCGCACGGCGTCTATCCGTGCCTGGGCGAAGACCGCTGGCTGGCCATCGCCTGCTTCACTGACGCCGAGTGGGCGGCACTGGCCAAGGTGGCGGGGCATCCGGAGTGGGCGCTGGACGCACGATTCGCCAGCCTGTCGGCAAGGCTCGCTCATCAGGTCGCCCTGGATGCGACCGTCGGACGGTGGACGGCCACCATGGATCGATACGATGCCATGCATCGCTTGCAGGCGGTGGGCGTGCCGGCCGGCGTCTGCCAGACCGCGGAGGACCGTTGTGACAACGACCCGCAGTTGGTGGCGCTGGAATGGCTGACTGAGGTGACGGGCACGCGCATCGGTACCTGGCCGGTCTACGAGATGCCGGCCAAGATGAGTGAAACCCCGACGCATGCGGGTGGGCCCATTGACAGGGGCGCGCCGTATTATGGCGAGGACAATGAATACGTCCTTGGTGAATTGCTGGGCATGTCATCCCTGGAAATGCAGGAGCTCAAGCGTGAGGGCATCATTGATTGACCGACCGGATTCTGGGCGCTGGGCGCGCTGGCGGATGCAGGGGGGCGGGAGCGACCTGAGAAATTCTTGGAGTGAAGGTTGGTACACAGGGGAAACGGGATGAATTTCGTTCGATGGCCACATGCGTTGGTGATGCTTGTCATGTTCATGCTGCCGGCGCCGGGTTTTGCCGCCTTCCCCGACAAGCCGGTGAAGATCATCATCGGATTCCCGGCCGGAGGGCCGCTCGACGCCCACGCGCGCGTGCTGGCCGACCAGGCGTCCAAGGTGCTGGGCCAGCCGGTGCTCATCGATTACAAGGCGGGCGCGGGCGGCACCATCGGCGCGGATTTCGTGTCGAAATCGCCGGCCGACGGCTATACCCTGCTGATGGCGAACACCGGCACCATGGTGATCAACCCGTTCATCTACAGGAACAGCTACGACACCCTGCGCGACTTCACGCCGATCGCGCGCACGGCGCAGCAACCGCTCGCGCTGGTGGTGAACCCCGCGGTGCCGGCGAAGACGCTGGCGGAGTTCATCGACCTCGCTAAAAGGAACCCGGGCAAGTACAACTACGGTTCGGCCGGCACTGGCGGCATATCGCACCTGGTGCCCGAGATGCTGCAGTCGGCCACCAACATCCAGATCGTGCACGTGCCGTACAAGGGCAGCGCGCCGGCGTTCACCGATCTCCTGGCCGGGCAGGTGCAGTTCATCGCCGAGTCGATCCCGCAGGTTGCGCAGTACGTGAAGATCGGCAAGGTGCGCGCGCTCGCCATGACGGGGAGCGAGCGCAATGCCGCCATCCCCGACGTGCCGACGATGAAGGAGGCCGGCGTGAAGGATTTCGAGGTGGTCGGCTTCTACGGCCTGCTCGCCCCGCCGCGATTGCCGGCGGAGGTGACCGCCGCGCTCACGCAGGCGTTCCAGAAGGTGCTGGCATCGGATGAAGTGCGCACGCGCATGCTGCAGCAGGGCGCGGACCCGGCCTACCTGGACTCGGCGGCGTTCGGGGGCTACCTCAAGGCGGAACTCGTGCGCTGGGGCGCAGCGGTGCGCAAGGCCGGCGTGAAAGTCGAGTGAGCAGCGTGCTCGAATGATGATCGACCGACACACCGGCCGCATGCGTCCCGGCCGGCGCCGCCTCCTGCAGGGGGCGGCTGCGCTCACGGCACTTGGCCTGGGACTGCCGCAGGTGCAAGCGCAACGCCGCACGGAACTTATCCTGGGCGGTGGCGGCTATGTCGATCCGGCCAATGGCGCGCGCAAGTGGGTGTTCGCCGCGGTCGATCTCGCTTCGGGCCACGTGCGGCGAACCGATGTGTCTTTTTTTCCGCACGGCATCGCCATTCACCCGCAGTCGCGCGAGCGGCTCTTCGTGTTCGAGAAGATCGGCGCGGGGGCCTGCGAAATCAACCTGTCGACGATGGAGGTGGTGCGACCGATCCCGTTGCAGGAAAGCCATGCCTTCTACGGCCACGGCGCCGTGTCGGCCGATGGCACGCTGCTCTACAGCACCGAGACGCGCGCCCTCGATGGCAGCGGCGTGATCGCGGTCCGCAGCACTGCAACGCTGGAATACATCGGCGAATTCCCGTCCCACGGCGATCACCCGCACGATTGCCGGTTGATCGACGGCGGGCGCGTCATGGTGGTGACCAACGGCGGCGGCACCGAGGCCAGTGGTCATCACGCCTCGCTCGCTTATGTGGACGTGAAGACGCGCCGGTTGCTGCGCCGCTTCGACATGCCGGGAGAGTCCTTCAACGCCGGGCACCTGGCCGTTGCCGGCGAGACGGCCGTGGTGGTGTCGGCGCCGCGGCGAGGACTGCCCAATGATCGTTCGGGCGCGGTCAGCGTGCGCTCGCCCGGCGGCGGGCTGGTCACGATGACGCGGCCGGCCGAGGTGGCCGCGCGCATGCAGGGCGAATCGCTCAGCGTGGCCGTGCATGCCTCGGGCGGACTGTTCGGGGTCACGCATCCGGACGGCAACATGGTGACCTTCTGGACGCTTCGCCGCCCGCGGCTGTTGAAAGTGCTGGAGTTGCCACGTCCGCGCGGCATCGCGCTAACGCTCGACCGCTCGCGCTTCATCATCAGCTACGGGCCGCAGACCAATCTTGTGCAGGTTCCCGTGGGCAGCCTGGTGCCCGACGAGGCGACGCGCGTCGGCGACACCTATCTCGGTGGCTCACACATCGTGAACTGGACCGCCGAGGGCTAGAAGAACCGCGCGGTCCCGGCCTCTAGCAGCGCGGCCGAGCCTGCGTAGCAGGCCGCGCGGTCCCGACCGAAGGGTTTAGCAGCGCGGCCGAGCCTGCGTAGCAGGCCGCGCGGTCCCATACTCTAATCGCTGCTGTTCCAAAACCCCAGCAGCTGCAGCAGGCTGGTGAACAGATTGATGATCGACACGAACAGGCTCACCGTGGCCATGATGTAGTTGGTCTCTCCGCCATTGATGATGTTGCCGGTCTCCCACAGGATCATGCCGGACATCAGCAGCACAAAGGCCGCTGACACGGTGAGGGACAGCGCCGGGATCTGGAAGAACACGGCTGCAAGGCCGGCGATGAAAGCCACCAGCACGCCGACGGTCAGGAACCCGCCCATGTAGCTGAAGTCGCGGCGTGTGGTGAGCGCGTAGCCGGAGAGGCCGAGGAAGATCGCGGCTGTGCCACCCATGGCCATCATCACCGTCTGGCCGCCGTTGGGCAGCGCGAGGTAGTGGCCGATGATCGGACCCAGCGTGTAGCCCATGAAGCCGGTGAGGCCGAAGATCGCAGCCAGGCCCCAGGCGCTGTTTTTCAACTTGACCGTGGCGAAGAACAGTCCGAAATAACCCACCAGCGTGATGATGATGCCTGGATGTGGCAGCCCGAGCGCCATGGCCGTGCCGGCCGTGACGGCGGCAAAGGCCAGCGTCATGGATAGCAGCATGTAGGTGTTGCGGATGACCTTGTTGGCGGCCAGTGCAGACTGTGCTGAGGCCGCGGCGGAATCCCGTATCACGTCCGAAGTGTTCGGTGCGTTGTCGATCGAATTCATTTGCGACTCCTTGAAATTAAAACTTGCAATGATTGCCGGTTGCGGGCGCCAGTCTAGGCCAGTCCAGCCTGTTCATGCAAGCCGGCAAAGCGGCCCACGACGGCGGTCGTACGGTCGATTTCACATCATGCCGAGCTCATGTCAGCCAGTCCGTGCGGCAGGCAGCATTTCCCCAATTTCGACGGCGAGAACCACGACCCAGACCAGGATCGCGAGCCCGACGGCAGCCGCGGCTATGTCCTTGATGATTTTTATTTTTTCATTGTGCCGTGTTTCCACGAAGTCACACAGCGCCTCGATGGCGCTGTTGAAGATTTCCGCCACAAGCACGAACGCGGTCGTCAAGAGGATGAGCAGGAAATCGACCCGCTCGCGCAGGAAGAACGCTGCAGCGATAACGGGCACCGACAAGGCGAGCTTGTAGGCGACGCTGGCATCGTACAGGATGGCAAAGCGCAATCCGGCAAAGATGGTTCTCAGTTTCTTGAGCGGATGGTAGCCCGGCTCGCCAATGCCGAGGAACTTGTGCCTCATTGCGGTGCGCCCCACTCGCGGCGGGCGGGCCGCAGCAGGACATACAGGCCTGCCGCCCAGCCGCTGCCCAGGATCAGTCCGGCCAGCACGTCGCTGGGGAAGTGCACTTGCAGGTAGATGCGCGAGAGGGCAACCAAGAGCACGACGACGCCAGCCGCAGCCCAGACCCGACCATACCGGAATAACAGACCGAACGAGACCGCTGCAGCGGCGACCTGGGCGGTGTGCGCGCTGGGGAAAGACGCATCTGCCGGCATCGTTATCAGCGCCCACTGCACGTCGGGTCGCGGTCGCGCTATTGTTTCCTTGGCCAGATGAACCAGCGCAACACTACCTGCCAGTGAAGCGATCATGAAGCCCGCTGCGCGGCGCGCGTGATCCCGCGCCAACCGCCAGGCCAGCAGTGCGATCAGCGGGCCCAGCACCATGACCGAGCCCAGCCAGGTCACGCTGGCAAATGCGGCATCGAGCCATGCGTGCTGCAAGGAGCGCAGCGATTCGAGGGCCGTGACATCCACGGCGTGGAGTGATCCGATTCCAGCGTCGTGAGGCAACGCCGCTGCGGCGAATATTGGCACTGCAGCGGCCAGCCAGATCGTGCTCGCGCGTGCCAGGGGTGGCCGGGAAGCTGAAGGTTTCACGCCCCCTCGCCGATGCCTACGATGGCTGCGCGGTGTTGCCGTTCAGGCGCAATCGCCGCAGCCCGCTTTCCAGTGCTTGCGGGGTCAGGTCCCAGCGGCCGAGCACATGCGAGAGCAGCGCCCGTTCGACCTCGAGCGCCTTGCCGTCGGCGCTGATGACGTTGAGCATGACTTCGCAGGCACGAAGCCGCGCCTCGGGGTCCTGGACCTCGTCGAGCATCGCATCGATGCGCGATTGGTCGACGAGGCGAATATTCTCGTCGTCGGTCGAGTTGCGCAGGTCGCGCAGGTAGTCGCGAGCCACGACGGAGAAACCCTTGCGGTCAAGGCCCATCGAGGACCAGGCATTGCTGCGATCGAGCACATCGATTTCGCGCGGGTCGACTTCGGCGTCGGTGATCATGGTCATGGCAACGATGCGGCCAATGGCCTCGGGGCTGTTGACAGGGTATTTGCGCAGCATGGTTTCTCCAGAAAAGGGTGGCCGGGCGGCCCAAGGGGGAGGGGTGAAGCAGGCCGCCCGGCCGGGGGAGCAATTTGAGATGTCGGTATCAGTCGCTGCTGTTGGTGAAGCCCAGCAGCTGCAGCAGGCTCGTGAACAGGTTGAATATCGACACGAACAGGCTCACCGTGGCCATCACGTAGTTGGTCTCGCCGCCGTGGATGATATTGCTCGTTTCCCACAGGATGAGGCCGGAGGCGAGCAGAACGAATGCCGCCGATACCGTCAGTGACAGCGCCGGGATCTCGAAGAAGATCGCTGCAAGGCCGGCCAGGAAAGCCACCAGCACGCCCACGGTGAGGAAGCCACCCATGTAACTGAAGTCCTTGCGCGTGGCGAGCGCGTAGCCCGAGAGGCCGAGGAATATTGCCGATGTGCCGCCCATCGCCAGCATCACCGTCTGACCGCCGTTGGGCAGCGAGAGGTAGTGGCTGACAATGGGTCCCAGCGTGTAGCCCATGAAGCCGGTCAGTGCAAACACGGAGGCCAGGGCCCAACCGCTATTGCGCAGCTTTACGGTGAGGAACAGCAAGCCGAAGTAGCCGACCAGCGTGACGATGAGCCCTGGATGAGGCAGCTTCATCGCGACCGCGAGTCCTGCGGTCGCCGCCGAGAAAGCCAGGGTCATTGCGAGCAGCATGTAGGTGTTGCGCAGGACCTTGTTTGCGGCCAGGGTGGCCGCAGCACCTGCTTCCCGTGCAACTGTGGCGGGAACCGGAACGTTCTGCAGCGAGTTCATGAGAATCTCCTTCGAGTTGGAAACGCGCACAGTCTAGGGATTCGCAATGATTCGTACAAATCGTAAATAAAGAAATTGTTCTTCGTCTTTATCGATGTTAAAACGGACCCGTTTTCCCTCTGGCGAGGCCCGAGGCAGCTGTGCGGCATGGCGTGGTGCACTGTTGCTCGTTTTTGGTGCCGGTTTCGGCGCGGGTGTCATCTTTGGTGCGTGCCATTGTGGCGGCGACCGTTGCGGTGTCGAAGACTTGAAGCATTGCATGGCACGGCAGCACTCTCGATAAGCGACTGCCAGCGCGGATGGACTCAAGGTCATCCCCATGCCGTCGTTAAACGTTATGTGGCTTGAATGTTGCTCCAGACCCGGTACCGTGCAACGATTCGCATGGCATTTGTATCCGTCGTTCCAACGAAGGAGAAAACAACATGTCTACAACTACGACAGGTCATTCGGGCAAAACGGCAGGGGTCCTTCCCATCGCGGGTTTCAAGGATCTCTATCACGTTGCTGCCGTCGAGCGCGCCTTGCAGGAGCTGCCGGCGGGCGCCAACGACGCCCTTCGCGCCTTGTACGAGAAGATGCTCAAGCTTGGCGGCCAGCGCTTCGTCGTCAAGCCCTCCGCAATGCCGGTCATGGACGCGCTGTTCGAGGAGCTGCCGAATTTCTCCGAGGTGCTGGAAGACATCCGCAAGCAGCTCGCACTGTGCATCGATTCGAGCGACGCCATCGAGCTGCCACCCATGCTGCTGCTCGGCGATCCGGGCATTGGCAAGACCCACTTCGCGCGCCGCGTCGCCGACATCATGGGCACCGGCCACGGGTTCGTGCCCATGAGTTCGCTCACCGCCGGCTGGGTGCTCTCGGGCGCCTCATCGCAATGGAAGAACGCCAAGCCCGGCAAGGTCTTCGACACGCTGGTGAATGGCGACTACGCCAACCCGGTCATCGTTGTCGACGAGATCGACAAGGCGTCGGGCGATGGACAGTACGATCCGCTGGGCGCCCTGTACGAACTCCTGGAGGGCGGCACGGCCACTCGCTTCGTCGATGAGTTCGTCGAGTTGCCGATCGATGCGTCTGGCGCGGTGTGGTTCGCCACGGCCAACGACGCTTCGCGCATACCCGAGCCGATCCTCAACCGCATGAACGTGTACGAAATCGACCCGCCGGACGCGGCCGGCGCCCGGCGCATCGCGCGCACCATCTATTGCGAGATTCGCAACGGGCACGACTGGGGCAGTGCATTTCCGGAACTGCCGTCGGAGACGCTGCTTGAAAAGCTGTCCGCTTACGGGCCGCGCGAAATGCGGCGGGTCATCCAGTCCGGATTCGGCAACGCCAAGCTGGCCGGTCGCGCCGAGATCAGTCCCGACGATGTGCAGGAGAATCGCAACGTCAAGCGCACCCGGATCGGTTTCTAGCCGGCAAGCGCACTGCATCAGGAATTCGCTGCGACTCGATTGTGAAATGAGTCGTTGAATTCCGGTTTGGCGCGATAACGATTACTGAAGCTTGATCCCAGCTTTACGGATGATCGGGCCCCAGGCATCGAGTTCCGATTTGATGAAGGCAGTAACCTCCTCCGGGGACATGCGCACTGGCGCAAGGCCAATGTCGGTCATTTTCTTCAGTACCTCGGGAGACTGTGCGGCACGGTTGAAGGCGGAATTGAGCGTCGCAGCGACCTCTTTCGATACGCCGGCGGGCGCGATCAACGGGTACCAGACGGATGCCGCGAATGACACGCCAGCTTCCCTGAGCGTTGGCGTTTCGGGAAACACCTTCCAGCGTTCGCGGCCCGTAGTGGCCAGCGCAATCAACTTCCCGGTATCGACCATCTGTTTGACCGATTGGCTGACCACGAGGTCGGTCTGACCGGCCAAGGTCGCCGTGGCAGCCTCGGCGCCGCCCTTGTAGGGAATTAGCGTGATGTCGATGGACATCACCCGGTTCAGTCGCTCTGCGAAGAAATGGCTGGGAGCGCCTGCCGCCACGGCAAAGTTCAACTTGCCCGGATTGGCCCTGGCATATTCGGCCAGACCCTTCATGTCGCGAAACGGCTTTGACGGATGGCTGGCCAGCACCAACGGGCCATCGAACACCACCGAGATCGGCGTGTAGTTCTTTCCTGCCTCCATCTTGAAGTCCGGATCGGCGATGGGCTGCGAGACCAGCACGCCGTCGCTCACGATATTGAGCACATGGCCATCGCCGGGGGCATTGTTCAGTGCCGTGAGGCCAAGTCGCGAATTGGCGCCGGGCCGGTTCTCATAGACGAGCGGCTGGCCCAGCAATTTGCCCGCCTCGGTGCTGACGGCGCGCGCGATGATGTCACCGCCGGAGCCGGCGGTATAGGGAAATATCACCGTGATCGGGCGCGTTGGAAAGGCCTGCGCCGTCGCGTGGCCAGCCATCAACGCCGATAAGGCCAGCCCCAAGGCCGTGGCAGCGCGCCTTGCTTTTGCAGTGAACACGGTGTTCATGAATGCTCCTGGTCATGTGATGGGTGTGGCTGTTACCCCGGCCCGGGGGTATGGAAGATGCAATCGCCCCCAAGCGCGAGGGCATCAGCTTTTGAATCGGAGCGATTCAGCCCTACTTGCCGGCCAGTTTGGCGTCGCGGATCAGCTTGCCGAACTTGAGCAGGTCCGCATCGATGCGCTTGGCGAAGGTTGCCGAATCCTCGGACAGCGGCTCGTATTCGAGCTGGATCAGCCGGTCGCGGACTTCCGGCAGTTTGGTGACGGCGAGGATCTCCCGCTCCAGCCGGTCGGACACGGCCTTGGGGGTGCCGGTGCGGATGGTAAAGCCGGTCCACGACGTGATTTCCATGTCCGGGTTCTTCGTCGATTCGGCAGCCGTTAGCAGCTGTGGCAGCGCCGGCGCGCGCTGGCCGGCAAACAGCGTCACCGGTTTGAGCTTGCCCTCCTTGATGAGTCCGGCCGTTGCGCCGACCAGGTTGATCCCGGCCTGGATGCGGCCGGCGACCAGGTCGGGCGTCATTACTGCGCCATCTTTGTATGGGACCAGCACCATGTCGAGGCTATAGGTCTGTTTCAGGTATTCAACCGCCAGCGTGGTGGGCGAGGCATTGCCGACCGCGCCGTAAGACAGCTTGCCTGGGTTGGCCTTCGCATAAGCGATGAATTCCTGCAGGTTATTGGCGGGAAGCGACATCGGCGCCGCGAGCAGCAGCGGGATATTCACGGCGCGCACCAACGGCAGGATGTCGCGCTTCAGGTCCCAAGGCAGGTCGTTGCGAAGGGCCGGCAGGATGGTGAGGCCCGCGGGCATCTGGTAGATCGTGAGTCCATCGGCGGGCGATTGCGTGAGGGCGAGTGTCGAGGGAAAGAAGTCGCCGCCGGCGCGGTTCTCCACCAGCACCGTCCAGCCCAGGCGCGTGTTGAGTTGGCTGGCAAACAGACGCGCCATCACGTCGGTGACGGTCCCGGCGCTCGCCGGGCAGATGATGCGAATCGCCCGCGCTGGAAATTCCTGCGCGGACAACGGCGCCGCGGCAACCAGCAGGGCGGTGAGAATCAAAAACCGGCGAAATCGTGTGTTCATGCGCTTCCCCCAATGGATAGGTGGTTCCACCCTGGCGTTCTTCGACCCGTTCTTCGACCCGTTTTTCGACCGTGTCCCGGCAGCGGGCCGCCCCCATGATAAGTGCAAAGTCGCTCCGCGTGGTGCGCGTGCCCATGCAGCGCGACAAGGGGTGGTCGTGGCATTGCAATCGACCGGGCGCCGGTGCAAACTTCGCCGGCCACGAGGAGTCAACTCATGAAGCTCACACCTGAACAAAAAGCGCATTTCGATCGCGAAGGCTACCTGTTCTTTCCCGGCCTCTTTTCCAGCGCAGAGACGAAAACGCTGGTTGATGCCGTGCCGGCGCTGTATGCCCGGCGCGAGGCCTACAACGTGCGCGAAAAGGGTGTGGAGGCGGTGCGCACCAACTTCGCGGCGCACCTGTACAGCGAACCCTTCGCCAGGCTGGCGCGTCACCCGCGCATGGTCGAGCCGGTGGAGGACCTATTGGGCGAGAAGCTCTACATGCACCAGTACAAGATCAACGGCAAGATGGCCTTCGAGGGCGACGTCTGGCAATGGCACCAGGACTACGGCACCTGGAAGAATGACGACCTGATGCCCGAGGCGCGGGCGATGAACGTGGCAATCTTCCTGGACGACGTCAATGAGTTCAACGGCCCGCTGATGTTCATTCCCGGCAGCCACAAAGAGGGCGTGATCGAGGCGAAGCACGACCTCACGACAACGAGTTATCCGCTGTGGACGCTGGACCACGACCTGATCCGCCAACTGGTCGCGCGCGCAGGCGACAAGAACGGCGGCATCATCTCGCCGCAGGGCCCGGCGGGTTCCATGATCCTGTTCCACTCCTGCCTGGTGCATGCGTCGACGAGTAATCTCTCGCCGTGGAACCGCGTCAGCGTGTACCTGAGCCTGTGCGCGGTCAGCAACCATATTCGCCGCCACAAGCGGCCCGAGTACATCGCGCACCGCGATTTCACGCCCATCGAGTGTTTGCCCGACGACTGCCTGCTCAAGAACTACCCGGTGGATCTGCCGTGGAAGAACGGCATGCCGGCGAGCGCTCTCCAGACTTCGATCGAATTGCTCACCGAGGCCGCCTGACCATGAGCCTGTACGCAAAACTCCAGCAGCGCGCGGCAGAGGGCCGGCCGGTGCGCATCGGCCTCATCGGTGCGGGCAAGTTCGGCTCCATGTACCTCGCTCAGGTGCCACGCACGCCCGGCGTGCATCTGGCCGGCATCGCAGACCTCGCGCCGGATGCGGCGCGTGCCAACCTCGCACGTGTCGGCTGGACGGCCGAGCGCAGCCAGGCCAGGTCGCTCGATGAAGCGATCCGCAGCGGCGCCACGCACATCGGCGAGGACTGGGAGGCGCTGGCGCGCCATCCGGGGATCGATGTCATCGTCGAGTGCACGGGGCACCCGATCGCGGCGGTCGATCATTGCCTCGCGGCCTTCGCGCACGGCAAGCACGTGGTCAACGTGACGGTGGAGGCGGATGCTTTCTGCGGCGCGCTGCTCGCCCGCCGTGCCGCCGAGGCCGGCGTCGTGTATTCGTTGGCCTTCGGCGACCAGCCGGCGCTGATCTGCGACCTGGTGGACTGGGCGCGCACCTGCGGCTTTCCGGTGGTGGCTGCGGGCCGCGGCCACAAGTGGCTGCCGCATTACTGCGAATCGACACCCGACACGGTATGGGGCAATTACGGCCTCACGCCCGAGCAGGCGCGCCGCGGCGGGCTCAATCCGAAAATGTTCAACAGCTTCATCGATGGCTCCAAGCCATCCATCGAATCGACGGCCGTGTCGAATGCGACCGGGCTCAGTGTTCCGAGCAACGGCCTGCAATATCCGCCGGCGAGCATCGCCGACATTCCCTTCGTCACCCGCCCCGTCAGCGAGGGCGGCGTGCTGGAAAGGAAGGGCATGGTCGAGGTGATCTCGTCGCTGGAGGCCAACGGGCGTGTGATTCCCTACGACATCCGCATGGGCGTCTGGGTGACGGTAGAAGCGGAAACCGAGTACATCAAGAACTGTTTCGAGGAGTACAACGCGCACACCGACCCGAGCGGGCGCTACTTCACGCTGTACAAGCGCTGGCACCTGATCGGATTGGAAGTGGGTGTATCGGTGGCGAGCGTGGCGCTGCGCGGGGAGGCCACCGGTGTGGCCACGGGCTGGAACGCCGACGTGGTGGCCACGGCCAAACGCGACCTCAAGCCCGGTGAAATCCTCGATGGCGAAGGCGGCTACACGGTGTGGGGCAAGCTGCTGCCGGCGGCCAGGTCGGTGGAAATCGGCGGGCTGCCGCTCGGCCTCGCGCACGACGTGAAGCTGTTGCGGCCGGTCGCCAAGGGCCAGAGCCTCTCCTGGTCGGACGTGGCCATCGACACATCGACCCACGCCTACCGCACGCGCAAGGCAATGACGGACATGTTCGCCGGGCCGGCGCTCAAAGTTGCTTGAACCAGTCGCTGCGCCGGCGAGCGCCCCACTGATGCAGGTCGACCGAACCGGCGTGCTGCTGGTGCTGGTGGCCGCCATCGTCTGGAGCTTTGCCGGGCTGGTGGCGCGCTACATCTCCGTCACCGATTCATGGACTATCGTGTTCTGGCGCTCGGTGTTTTCGGCGGCGACCATCGCGGGCTTTCTGCTCGCGCGCGATGGCGCTGCGGAAACCTGGCGCCTGTTTCGCGTCATGGGCATTCCGGGGGCGCTCGTCGGTGCTTGCTTTGCGATTGCGTCCATCGCCTTCGTCATCGCGCTGGGTCACACCACGGTGGCGAACATCCTCCTCATCCAGGCGAGCATCCCGCTCATCGCGGCGCTCATGGCCTGGGCCGTGCTGGGCGAGCGCATCAGCGGGCCGACCTGGGTTGCGATCGGGGCGGTGATCGCCGGCATGACCATCATGGTGTCCGATTCCATCGGCGGGCGCGTGTCGCCCATCGGCGACGGGCTTGCGCTCTTGATGACGGTGACGTTCGCAGCGACCATCATCATCATGCGCCGTCATCCCGAAGTGCGCATGATGCCTGCGGTATGTGCCGGGACCCTGATCGCGGCAACCATATCGGCCTTCATGTCGAACGGATTGGCAGTGGGTGCGGCGGACGGCGCGCTGCTGTTCGCGTTCGGCGCCTTGAACCTGGGACTGGGAACGGCCCTGTTCGTCACCGGTGCGCGGCGCATCCCGGCCTCGCTCGCAGCGCTGGTCGGCACCGCCGAGCCCATGCTGGGTCCGCTGTGGGTGTGGCTCGCGCATGACGAAGTGCCGGCGGCGACAACGCTCACCGGCGGTGCGGTCGTGTTTGCCGCGCTGCTCGCCTACCTTGCCTGGGAGTTTCGCCGGCAGCCGCAGCTGGCCAAGGAGTGAGTGTCGCCGGCGTAAAGGCTCATGCGTTAGCGTCGAACAGTCCCATCTGGCTGGCGCCGAAATCCACCGCCTGCTCGACCGCGCGCTTGGCCGTGGCCAGGTTGTTCGACTCGCCGATGTGATGTCCGGCCTCCCAGCGATACACGCCGTCCCATTCGCCCTTGGGGCCGAGCTTCACGGTGCCCAGTTTCTTGCCGCGCTTCCAGTAGCTGTGCGAGAAATAGCCACGCTCCCAGAAGGGGCGCGAATTCCGCGCTGTGCGTTTGCCGGCCTGTGCCTTGGCGGACTTGGTGGCCATGGTGAAGCGTCCTCCCGGTGGATTTGCAATCGTTGCACTGCTGTCGCGCCGCCGTTCCGTCTCAGTTCCGTCTCAGTTCCGCCACGGTCTCGCAGTCACATTTCGGCCAATTATGCACTGCGGGTCGCCGCCCTGCGCGAGCTCGACGGACTGCGATGGACGTTGACGCGGCACGAAGCCTGGCGATACAGTCGGGCTTCCCTGCGCGAGGCGGGCGATGAAATCACTTCCGCGTGACACGCGCCAGTCCCCGCCTACACATAGCGCACGTTCTAGCATTCATTTTTCTGGAGCCGCCACCATGTCTTCGATTGAAGAGCGCCTGCGCCAGCTGGAGGACGAGAGCGCCATCCTGCAGACGCTGCATGCCTATGCGCATTGCCTCGACTACGGCGACGAGGCGGGATTCCTGGATTGCTTTCATGAGGAAGCAACGCTGCACTGGTCGAGCCGCGGCGCGCAGAAGGGCCATGCGATGATTCGCGAGGGATTTCGCTGGCATACGCACGCGCCGGCGGCGTGGCACAAGCATTTCCTGGTCGAGCCTCGCATCGACATCGCGGGCGACACGGCCCGCGTCGAGAGCATGTACACGCGCCTCGACCGCTACGAGAGCGGCCCGGAGTTCCGCAGCTTCGGCCGCTATCGCGATACGTTCGTGCGTTGCAAGGACGGGCGCTGGCGCTTCATGGAGCGGCATGCGGACCAGGAGGCGCGCCGCGCGCCCAGTGCGTCGGGCGCAGGCCGCTAGATGGAGCGAATGAAACCTCTACTGTTGGGGAGCACATGATGGCAAGCATCGAAGAACGAATGAAAGTGCTGGAGGACAAGCGCGCGATCCTGCGCACCCTGCATGACTACGGGCATACTCTCGACTATGGCGACGAGGCGGGGTTCATGGACTGCTGGACCGAGGACGCCTTCCTCGGCTGGAGCATCATCCCGAACGGGCTGAAGGGGCACGCACGCATCCGCGAGGGTTTTCACATCCACACGCACGCGCCCGAGGCCTGGCACAAGCACATGCTGGCCGAGCCGCGCATCACGCTGGACGGCGACACGGCGTCGGCGCACAGCTATTTCTGGCGCCTCGATCCCTACAAGAGTGCGGGCGGCGCGCCCGAGATCTACGCCTTCGGTCGTTACATCGACAAGTTCGTTCGTTGCAAGGACGGGCGCTGGCGGTTTTCCGAGCGACTGGTCGAGAAGGAAGCCGCGCGCGAGGAAAAGCCCATCGGCGCGAAGGGGGCTTGACGTGGCGAGCACCGAACAGCGGTTGCAGGCGCTGGAAGACGAGCAGTCTATCCTCGATACCCTGTATGGCTATGGCCACGGTCTCGATTACGGCCATGAAGACGCCTGGATCGACTGCTGGACGGAAGACGCCGTCCTCGACTGGCCGGGACGCGCGCTGATGCGCGGCCACGCGGAATTGCGCGCGGGCTTTCGCAACCATACGCACGCGCCGCACGCCTGGCACAAGCACGTGCTGGTCGAGCCGCGCATCAGCATTGAAGGCGATCGCGCCACGGTGATGAGCATGTATGCGCGCCTGGACCGCTACACCGATGGCCCCAAGATCCGCGCCTTCGGCCGCTATCGCGATACGCTGGTGCGCTGCAAGGATGGCAAGTGGCGCATCAAGGAACGCTATCCGGAGATCGAGTCGATCCGCAAGGAGGCGCCCATCGGCGTCGAGCCATTTCCTGACAGTCCGGAGGCGCGCAAGGCGCTGGCTGGAACACAAGGAGACAAATCATGACATCCATCGAATCACGCCTGCTGGCGCTCGAAGACGAGCAGGACATCCTGCGCACCCTGTACGCGTATGGCCACAGCATCGATTACGGCCTGGAAGCCGACTGGATCAACTGCTGGACCGAGGACGCCGTGCTGCAGTGGCCTAATCGCCCGCCCATCAAGGGCCACGATGCTCTGCGCACCGCGTTTCGCAACCACACGCACGCGCCGCAGGCCTTCCACAAGCATGTGATCGTCGAGCCGCGCATCGACATCAGCGGCGACCGCGCGACCGTGCAGACCATGTTTGCGCGCCTCGATCGCTATCCCTCGGGCCCGGCGGTGCGCAGCTTCGGGCGCTA
>CANJXQ010000066.1 GCA_947478805.1 Betaproteobacteria bacterium
ATCCCGGTCGCCCCCCTGCCCGGCCGCCCGTACCGCGACCCCATGTATGAAAAGCTGTGGCAGACGGCAGCTGCCCTGGAGATGCCCTTGCTGATGCACATCGCCTCGCACCGCGCCGGCATGAGCGCCGAGATCGACGCCGTATGGAAGTCGGAGCCCATCTGGCCCGCAGGCATGCGCCCGACGCAGGACTACTGGGTGCGCTACGCCATGACGGACATGATTTTCTCGGGCGTATTCGAGCGCAACCCGAAGCTGCAGGTGGGTTCGGTCGAGCATGAAATTTCCTGGGCGCCGCACTGGCTGCGCAACATGGACTACACCTACGAAGAGCGCCCGCAGTACATCCCGTTCAAGTCCAAGGAAAAGATGCTCCCCAGCGACTACTGGCGGCGAAACATGTTCGGCGTATTCACCGAGGACGACATCGGCGTGCGTTGCCGCGACGTCATCGGCATCGACAACATGATGTGGGGCAACGACTACCCCCATTCGGAGTCGACATGGCCGCGCTCCATGCAATACCTCGACAAGTTCCTCGCCGGCGTGCCCGACGAGGACCGGCGCAAGATCGTGCACGACAACGTGGCGCGGATTTTCAAGTTCAAGATCTAGTGATCAAGACCGGGCCTGGCGCGCAGGGGCGCGCCGGTGCCTCGAAGCGGTGTCAATCAAAGGGGGGACCCATGAAGCAGATGAACAGGATTATCGGTATCGCCGGTATCGCAATCGCGTGCGCGATCACAGCCGGCACGACCGCCGCGCAAACCAGCTTCAAGGGCTACCAGGCCGCGGAGTGGGCCAAGGTCACCGCCGAGGCCCGGCGCGAGGGCCGCGTCGTCGTGTACAGCCAGGTGGTGCCGCCCGTCATGCAGCGCCTCAAGGCGGATTTCGAAAAACTGAATCCGGGCATCACGGTTGAAGTGTCCCGCCCGCAGGGCATCATCATCATCGCGGACAAGGAAAGGGAAACGTCCACCGATGGCGCCGACCTGCTCATGGTGCCGGACGTGAACTGGGCCCTGGAGCGCAGCAAGCAGTCCATGATCGTCGCCCCCGTCGGTCCGTCATCGCAGGGGTGGCCTGATCGCTACGCCATGGGCGGCACCTCGCCCATCCTTGCCATGGAGCCGTTCATCATCGCCTACAACCAGAATCTGGTGAAAGGGCCCGTCACCGGCTATGACGACCTGCTGCGGCCGGAATTCAAGGGTCGGCTCGCCATTCCGGAGTTGAACCTGACGCTGCTAATGGGGTTCTACGACTGGCTCGAAGAGACCAAGGGGACTGAATACCTGCGCAAGGTTGCCGCACAGGGCCCGCGCATGTTCGCCAGCGCCGTGCAAAGCACGCAGATGGTGTCAGCCGGAGAACTGGTGGGTTCGCTCCTCACGGTGCCCGCGACGATCACCCCGCTGGTCGCCCAGGGCTCTCCCATCCGCATGACCGTCCCAAACCCCAGCGTCGGGTTCCCGTACGTGGGCACGATTCTGGCCCGCTCGAAACGGCTGAATGCGACCCAGGTTTTTCTGGACTACCTGATGTCGCGCCCCGGCCAGACGACCTGGGCCTCGGGTGGCGAGATGGGCAGCCCCTTGACCGGGATACCGAAGTCGCTGGACACAGGCTCGATCCGGATCGTCAATCAGGACAAGTTCAACCCGCCTGATGTCTCCAATGCATTCCGCAACAAGTGGAACGGGATCTTCAAGCCCTGATCCTGCAAGCGCCCTGAATCCCCCATGCCGGGACTTCCGGTCCGAAGTCCCGGCTCGCTCAGGGCCGCTCGAATTCCGCGAAGAAATTGGCGACGAGCCGGCGCACCATCGCGCTGCGGTCCTGTGTGAAGCGGCGGTTGAGGACGTGCTTTCGCAGCAGCAGGTACAGCACCGAGGAGTACAGGTGCAGCACCATCTCCCATTGCATCGGTTCTTGAGCGGGATCGTCGGCGAACATCCCGGCCGCTCGCAACTCGGCGAGAATTGTCATCTGCACGCGCTCGACCCGCCCCCTTGCGCCAAAAGCAACAGGCATGCGCTCACCGGCGAGTGCCGCGTACATCGCAATGCGGATCCATTGCGGATCGTCCACCGCATCAAGGTAGGCAATAAAGAAGTTCACGATGCGCTCGCGCACCGGCACCGCGCGAGCGACCAGATCCTCTATCCACGATTCTGACCAGCGGCCCATGAAAACGCGCTCGTAGACCGCGTCGATCAAGGCCTGCTTGGTCCGGAAGTAGCGAAAGATCAACGCCTCCGAGATGCCAAGGCGCCCCGCAAGCTCCGCAACCTGCGCCTCGAAGCCGCGCTCAGCAAAAAAACGGGTCGCTTCGTCCAGTATCTGTTCGCGGCGTGTGTCCGGGTCGAGGCGTCGGGCGGCCCGGAACCCGGCCGGGTCGGCGACCGGCTGCGACGCGCCGGGCTGCCCATTGGCGTCCAGCGACGGCCTCTTTATTGTTGTTACTTCAGGCATTGGGAGGCACCGCGCCCTTGGTGCCCGCCTTGCGGCTGTCAATGAAGGTCTGGAGCATGTCCGGCAAGTCTGCCGCCTGCGGCTGCACGCCGGGCCAGCGAACTCGCATGGGATCGTCCAGTCCCTTCCCCATCTCGTCGAATGGCAGCGCATAGCGGAACTTCAAGGTGCGCGACTGGAACATCCAGCCCTCGCTGCCCTTGACGTAGGTATCCAGGTAGCGCAATGCGAGGCGGTAGGTCCTGCCTCCGATGCACAGCTCGGCATGCGCGTTCACGGCGCCCGACGCCCGGGTATCCGACTGGAAGTCGAAATGCCAGGTGTGCGCATAGTGGTAGCTGGTGCTGAAGGTGGACGTGCGGCCGCGGTAGTAATCCACCACGGTCTGGCGGCCCTTGACGCCGTGAAACTCGCCGTCCGGGGCGAACAGGCGCCCAACGGTGTCGAAATCGCGGTCGTCCACAGCCATGCCATAGCGCGAGATGAGTTCAGCCAGTTGCTGGCGGTCGTCGACTCGGCGGACTATCGCCGCCAGTTCGTTGATGTCGGTTGTGCTGCTGCTCATGCAATCTCCTCTGTCAGTTGACTCAATCCCGCGGCGGGCGCCCCGGGCCTGCTGGTTCACCCCACCGCAGTCCGGCTGCCGTGGGTGCGATGCACGTCACGCCTTGGCGTCTTCCGGTTCGGCGCTGGGCGATTTGTCGTGCAACATCGCCTTGAACTTGCCAGGATATAGCGATGCGGCCCTCTCAAGGCTGACGGGAATCGGCTCCCAGGCCGAACCCGCAAACATCACCATGACGCGACACCCCTCTGGGCCGGCCACCAGCGGGCCATAGTAGGTGCCACCCCTTGCGATGCGGATGTCACCGGCCTTGAACCACTTCTTGCCGACGCGCTGCGAGCCTGAGATCACGTATTCGAAGTAATCCTCGGCGTGCGTGTGCGGGTCGGCCTCGGCGTGGGGCGGCCAATCCGAAATGAATACGTGCGGCGACGACTTGCTTTCCTCATCGCCCACGACGAAATGGCTGGTGCGAATGCCGCAAGGCAGCTGGACTGCGAGTTCGTCGACGGACGTGTGGCGCTCGGGTACCTGCTTCTTCCTCATATATCCTCCCTGTGGGGTGGGCTTTCGACTGCCGCCCCAGAGATTACGCGGGCACCGGGCTGGATTCAACCGCAAACCGATATCCATCGCCTGTTTGATCTGGCACATGCCAACGACGGGCCCCACTTGACCAGCACGTTGCCTCGCCTTAGCCTCGCCAGACCCAAACCTGCCATGGAGAACACCATGGCGCACTTTTTTATGCCTGCCGGAGACCCGACCATGAAATTCCACCCCTCTCGTTTCACAACGCACTTCCTTGCCAGCCTGCTGCTTGCCAGCACGCTGGCACTGTCCGCAACCGCATCGGCACAAGGCGCGCGCACGGTCCGCATCCTGGTGGGCTTTCCGCCCGGGGGCGGAACCGACGCTATCGCGCGCATCCTGGCCGAGCGCCTGAAGGACGAACTGGGCGCCTCGGTGGTGGTGGACAACAAGCCCGGGGCTGGCGGGCAGATTGCCGCCCAGGCACTGAAGGCCGCGGCGCCGGACGGCAACACGGTGTTCCTGTCGCATGACCACACCATCTCCATCCTGCCGCTGGTGACGAAGAATCCGGGTTTTGATCCGGCACACGACTTCGTTGCAGTCGCAGGTTTTGCCACCTTCGTGAATGCTTTTGCGGTGTCTGGCGGGACGCCGGCCAAGTCAGTTGCGGAATACGTCACCTGGGTGAAAACGCAGCAAGCCGGCAAAAGTGCTGTCGGCGTACCCGCGCCGGCCTCCGTGCCTGAGTTTCTCGTCAAGGTCATCGGCGACAAGTACGCCATCAACCTGGCCGCGGCACCCTACCGTGGCAGCGCCCCACTGATGGCCGACATGCTCGGCAACCAGATCCCCGCCGGCGTCGCCTCCATTCCGGACTTCATCGAGAACCACAAGGCAGGACGCCTGCGCGTGGTGGCGGTCCTCGGCTCTGCCCGCCAGGCCGCCCTGCCGGACGTGCCCACGTTCGCCGAACTCGGCCTCACGGGTTTTGAGGATGTGCCGTATTACGGCCTCTTCGCCCCCGCAGGCACGCCGAGGGCGGCACTTGACCAGTTCGCCGGCGGACTGGAAAAGGCCCTGCGCGTGCCTGACGTGCGCGAGCGGCTGACCGCCATGGGCCTCACCGTCGGCTTCATGCCTCAAAAGCAACTGGCTGACCGCGAACACGCCTACACGCAAACGTGGGCACGCATCATCAAGACCAGCGGCTTTCAGCCGCAGTAATTCACCGAGACTGCAACCCATGATTTCAGCCTGGAATTCTGTCTACAGAATTCCCTATTTCACCAGATGGAAAGCCTCCCGCGATGGCTCAATTTCGATTCCATCAGCAGATGTTTATGGTTACACTTCGCGCGCTTCGCTCGCAATGAATTCGATTCTATCGATCGCAAAACACCCTTGAAACGAGGAGAACGCAATGACCACCAAAGCGACCACTAGACAGGCTGGCTTCAAGCGCCGCGCGCTGGTGTTGAGTACAGGATTGAGCTTCATGTTCGGCGCACTTGCAACCGGCAATGCATTGGCGCAGGCCAATTCGCGCAACGTGCCCCCCGCCGAATGGAACAAGATCGTCGAGGCAGCCAAGAAGGAAGGCAAGGTTGTTCTGTACGCCACGATGGCGCCACCCGTGCACGACCGCATTGTGGCCGGCTTCAATGCTGCGAATCCCGGCATCAAGATGGAGTTGGTTCGCGTGGTCGGCGCGGCGATGACGACCAAGTTCGAACAAGAGCGCCTTGCGCCGAACGTGGAAGGCGGCGATGCCATGATCACGGCCGATGTGCGCTGGGCCATGAATATCCAGAAGCAAGGCTTGTTGAAGACGCCGGTCGGACCGAACGCAGGCGCCTGGCCCGAGTCCTACATGAAGAACGGGCAGATCGTGTTCCTCGGCATCAACCCGTGGGTCCTGAACTACAACACCAACCTGGTGAAGACACCGATCAACAGCTATCAGGATATGGTCCGCCCGGAACTGGCCGGCAAGATCGGCTCCACTGCCCTTGTCGCCGAGGTGGTGACCATCTGGTTCAAGTGGCTGGATGACACCTACCCGGGCTATCTCGAACAGATGGCCAAACTCAACGTGAAGATGTACCCGAGCTCGGTCGGTGCAACCGCCGCGACGGCCTCGGGCGAAATCCACGCCAACATGTTCTCGGTGATTCCGATCGACAATGCGTTGCACGCGCAGAAAGCTCCGCTGCGCACCGTGATTCCGAATCCGGTGTACGGGTTCAGCTATGGCGGTGCCATCGTCGGCTGGGCGAAAAATCCGAACGCTGCATTGGTGGCCATGGACTTCCTGATGTCGGTAAGAGGACAGCAGGCCCTCGTCGGCAACCAGGAAGCAGCCAGCCCGCTGCCCAACGTTCCGGGCTCGCTCGACACCACAAAATACAAGATGCAATTGCTCGACTGGGAAAAAGCAACGCCCGAGTCCCTCAAGGTGTTCGAAGCCAAGTGGAACAAGCTTTTCGGCACGCGCTGATTCGCCGGCAGGCACGAAAACCGCGGAGCGCATTGGCTTCCGCGGTTTTTTTTCGCAGATTTTGACAATAGCCTCGTGGCGTCCAAGCAATGCGATGCGCCATTACCCACATCAGGAGAAATCTGAATTGAAGAACAATCATGTCAGCACCGCTCCGAGCCTGAATCATCGCGCGCTGATCCTGGCCGTGACAGCAGGTCTGGCCCTTGCCGGAGCGCTCGGCGGCACGAACGCACATGCGCAGTCCAACCCCCGTGCGATAGCACCTGCCGAATGGGCCAAAGTCGTCGCAGCTGCCCGCCAGGAGGGCAAGGTCGTGGTCTACACAACCACTGCACCGGCGGCGCATGCCCGTATCAAGGCCGACTTCGACAAGGCGTATCCCGGCATCGTCATGGAACCGGTGCGGCTGATTGGCGCTCAGATCAACGTCAAGCTCGAGCAGGAGCGCCAGATCGCCGGTTTCGACGGCGGCGACACCATGATCACGTCCGAGATTGGCTGGTCGGTGGACGCCACCAAGAAGGGCTGGCTCAAGGTTCCCGTCGGCCCGGCTGCTGCCGCCTGGCCTGATGCCTACCTCAAGCAAGGCGCGGTGCCGCTGCTCGGCATCAATCCCTTCGTGCTCGTCTACAACACGAAGCTGGTGAAAACGCCGCCCACCGGATATCAAGACCTGCTCCGGCCCGAGTTCAAGGGCAAGATCGGGATGGCATCACTGGTGGCAGACGTGGTCATCGGCTGGTATGACTGGCTCGAGAAGACGCAGGGCCCCGGCTTCCTCGCCAAGCTGGCGGCGCAGGACCTGAAGATGTACCCGGGTGCGGTGCCCCCGACGCAGGGTGTTGCCTCCGGTGAACTGCTGGTCAACACCTGGACCGTGTTTGCCGTGACCAACCCGTTGATCGAATCGGGCGCGCCCATCAAGACGGTTGTCACGAGCCCGAGCTATGGCGCGAGCTACGCGGGTGGCGTCGTGAGCTGGGCCAAGCGCCCCAATGCGGCGCTCGTGTTCATGGACTACCTGATGTCGCCGCGCGGCCAGGCGGTGTTCGTCGGCAACGGGGAACTGGCGAGCCCGCTCTCGGGTGTTCCCGGGTCGCTCGACGTCAAGACCATGACGCTGCACGATTCGGAGAAGTATCCGCCTGAGGTGCAGAACGCGTTCAAAGAGAAGTGGAACGCGATTTTCCAGCCCAAGTAGCCTGCTGTCCCCGCTGGCCCGGTGCATTCACATGCGCCGGGCCGTTTTTTTTCACGCCGCGGGCGGGATGCTCTTGAGGAACTCGGCCAGCATGGCGTTGACCTGCGCCGGGACTTCGAGCTGCGGAAAGTGCGCCGCCCCCACCACCTGACCGTAACGGACGTTGCCGAAAACCTGCCCGACCCCGGCCCCATCGGTACGGCCTGGCCGCGGAACGGCGGAAATCCACAGCACCGGCTGCGCGATGGCACGCGCCATCGATGCCGTGTCCACCACGAGGCCTTCCAGTTCCGCCAGGATCACCTGCGGCGGCGTCAGCGCCGCATCTTCAACCACCCGCGCAGCCAGCGCCGGATCGCACTCGGGATGCAAGAACCGGCGATAGGCCTGTTTGAAAATCTCCGTTGATGACGACTCATGCAACGCCTTCATCAGGGGTTGCGTGCGCTCGAATTGGTCCTGCGCCGTGTAGAGATTGGCCTCGATGAGCACCAGTGCCCGCACCGCGTCCGGCCGCATGGCGGCGAAGGCCAGCGCAGTCGGCCCTCCGCCGGCGTGCGCCACCAACACGGCGTCCTTTATCCGCAGATGGGCGAACAACTCGCCGAGGTCACGCGCATGGCCGGCGGGGTCGTACCCCGCGGCCGGCGCGTCTGAATCTCCGTGGCCTCGACGGTCGTAACGGATGACGCGATGGTCGGTCGCAAAGTATTGCGCCTGCGGCTCCCAGTCACGAAGGTTGGAACACCAACCATGGATGAAAACCAGCGGTGTGACGCCCCGCCCTTCATCAGTGTAATGAAGGCGCACGCCATCGCGCGTGGCAAATGAGTGCTTGAGAATGCGAGGCTCCGGCACCGTTTAGCGGCGCCTGACTGCAATGAAGCTCGCCGTGATGCCGGCCTCTGCCGGGGACGGGCCTTCGGTGCGTTCACGCACGCGCATCACCGTCCCCACCAGCACCAGGCGCTGCTCTTTTGCGCCCGGGATGGCCGGCGACACGATGCCGTCGTAGGCATATTCGAAATTCCACGATCGCGTGCCGGCGCGTCCTTTGCCTGCAAACCGAACGCGCATGGGGTCACCACCGGATACGCGACCGTCGAGGTCCATGAAACCCTGCTCGGCCGCAGGTGCGGAATTCGCGCTAGCGGCCGGAAAACTCAGCGTGCCTCGCAACAGGCCATCTGCGCCCACCGTCAACGCAAGATCGGTTTCTGCGAAGCGTATCTGGTTGAAGTCCCCGACCGGCTCCGCGATGTTCTTGAAGCTGCGGTAGGTCCAGTCGCCACTTAACTCTTCGGGACGCACGGCCGTCCTCGGAGCTAGCTGCCCGTGGAGAACGCGCAGCCGGTCTTGGCCTTGACTTCATCCAGCGTGACCCCCGGGTGCATTTCCTTCAGCACCAGGCCCACTCCTTTCACCACTTCGAACACGCACAGGTCGGTGATGATCATGTTCACCACGCCCTTGCCGGTGATGGGCAGGGTGCACTGGCGGAGGATCTTCGGCGTGCCGTCCTTGGCGCAGTGTTCCATGAGCACGATCACGCGCCTGACCCCGGACACCAGGTCCATGGCGCCGCCCGGTCCCTTCACCATCTTGCCGGGGACCATCCAGTTGGCGAGATCGCCGTTGTCGGCCACTTCCAACCCGCCGAGGATCGACAGATCCACATGGCCGCCGCGGATCATGGCAAAGGAGTCCGAGCTGGAGAAGAAGCTCGATCCCGGCAGCGTCGTGATGGTCTGCTTGCCGGCATTGATGAGGTCCGCATCCACCTTGTCTTCAGTCGGAAACGGCCCGATCCCGAGCAGCCCGTTCTCCGACTGCAGCGTGACGGTAATGCCGGGAGGAATATGGTTGGCAACCAGCGTCGGGATGCCGATGCCCAGGTTCACGTAGTAGCCGTCACGCAATTCCTTGGCGGCGCGCTTGGCCATGACGTCGCGGATCGGCGAATCCTTCTTGCCTGCCGCGGCACCGGAGACGGTGCGGAACTCGATGCGCTTCTCGTAATTCGTGCCCTTGATGATGCGATCGACGTAGATGCCCGGCGTGTGCACGTGATCCGGATCGATCTGCCCAGGCTCGACCAGCTCCTCGACTTCCGCCACCGTGACCTTGCCGCAGGTGGCAATCATCGGATTGAAATTGCGCGACGTCTTGCGGAACACCAGGTTGCCCAGCGTGTCGCCCTTCCACGCCTTGACGATGGACACATCGGCATGGATGGCACGCTCCAACACGTATTCGCGGCCATCGAAGGCGCGCACGTCCTTGTCCTCGGTCAGCTTGGTGCCGAAACCGGTGCGCGTGTAGAAGCCGGGGATTCCCGCCCCGCCAGCGCGCAGCTTCTCGGCCAGCGTGCCTTGCGGCGTGAGTTCCAGCTCCAGCTCGCCCGCCAGCACCTGGCGCTCGAACTCCTTGTTCTCGCCCACATAGGAGGCGACGACCTTCTTCACCTGTCGGCTCTTGAGCAGCAGGCCCATGCCGAAGTCATCGACACCGGCGTTGTTGCCCACGATGGTGAGCCCCTTGGCGCCGCTGTCCACCAGCGCGTCGATGAGGTTCTCGGGTATGCCGCACAGGCCGAAGCCCCCGGCGGCAATGGTCATGTCATCTTTCAGGAGCCCCTTCAGGGCGGACTTTGCATCGGCGAACACTTTGCTCATGGCGGATCCCTCTGGATTGGAGAGGGAATTGTAGCGGCAAAACCGCCACCCAAATCATGTGGGCATGCCGCCGGGGTTGCGCCTCCGCCAACGATTCCGGTCCGCGCCAAGGAGTACTTGTGCCGGATTCCGGCTACGGCAGTCCGGTCGGCGCAAAATACGTCGTGCGCGGGCTGCGCGTCGCCCGCCACGGCATTTCGGTATAGGCATACTCATTGGTCTTGGCGTCGTACTCCCCGCGCAGGCGCACCTTGCCTTCCATGACATTGCCGCGAACCTTCCCCGAGAAATCATGGTCCTGGTTGTTCAAGCTGGGCACCGGGATCGTGATGGAAAATGCCACCTGGTCGCCACGCAGTGTAAACATGCGGGTTCCGCGGCGGTCCTTGCCGACGCGCACCGCCGCGTCCACCTGCTGGAACACCTGGTCGACAATGGCATCGTATTTCACGGTCTTGCCTTTGCTGCTGCCCATCGGCAACTTGAGGGTCCAGCTCCAGTTGCCGCCGATATCGGCCGGCACGATCCACAGGCGTACCGTTTCCGCCTGCTCGTCCGTCTTGTCCGGCTGCCAGGTCCCCATGTCGAACATCTGCGTGACGATGCGCGCCCCCGGCCGGGCCTCGCGCAGGATCTTCGGGCGCAACAGGCGCTGCAATTCCGGAAACAGCCACATGTAGATCACATCCACCTTGGAAAGATCGGCATCGAACACGTTCTTCTGCATGAATTTCGCGCGGTCACCGACTTCGGCAAGGAAGGCGTTGGCATTCGCCTCGCCCACCAGCTTGGCATCGAGGTCCACGCCAAAGCCCTTCACGCCGGGCCGCTCCTTCACCGCCCGGATCACCAGCCGGCCGTCGCCCGAGCCAAGATCGACAACCGTCTCGCCGGGTTTTGGATCGGACAGCGCAATCATGCGCGCCGCGATTTCGTCCTTGGTGCCGACGAAGAGCGAAAACATCGCTTGCGCCGACGCGGTGGCCGGCAACACCAGCACCGCGCCGAGCACCATGCGAGCAAGCCAACCGTATGCAGCCTGCTCCAAATCCCAGGCCGACCGCGTGACAACACGGCCAGAACCTGGAATCGGAATTACATTACTGCCATTTCTACGATACACCTAATGTCTCCCGTACTATCGCTAGATATATCCTGACAGATACTGATGCCTGTTTCCGCCCCATGGCATCATGGATCCATCACCCTGAAGAATTCGAACTGCATCGCAGAATCGTCACGAAAAATCCGCCGTTCAACGGCTTGCCGCGGGATCACTGCAGCTTGATCCCCGCTTCACGGATAACCTTCCCCCACACCGCGATCTCGCGCGCGATCAGGTCACGCAGGTCACCTGGCGGGCCCGATAGCGGCCGCATACCCATGGTCTGGACGCGCTCGCGCACATCGGCTTCCTGCATAGACGCCGAAATCTCCGCATTGAGTCTGCGGATGATTTCAGCCGGGGTTTGCGCCGGGGCGACAATTCCGAACCATCCAACGACGACGAATCCATCGACACCGGATTCGATCATCGTCGGCAACTCCGGGAAAACCTGTGACCGCTCGGATGCCGTCACCGCCAGCCCCACCAGGCTTCCGTTCTTGATCGACGGGGCAACGACCGCCTGATTCTCGAACGCTAGCGACACCCGTCCCGCAAGCAGGTCAGGGAGAATTGCCCCGGACCCCTTGTAATGCACCAGGACAATGTCGACTCCGGCACTGCGCTTGAACAACTCGGCTGCCAGGTGCTGAGCCGAACCGATAGCTGACGCCGAGACGTTGAGCACGCCAGGACGCTGCTTGAGGTGCGCGATCAATTCCTTGACCGACTTGACCGGCACCCCGGGGTTCATGGTCAGCACATAGGGCGACGTGGCGATCAGCGATACCGGTGCGAAGTCCTTGACCGAGTCGTAAGGAAGATTCGGAAAGAAGCTGACATTGGTCGCATGCAGGCTCGGGATGAACAGCAAGGTGTGCCCATCCGGGGCGGACTTTGCCACCGACTCGGAACCGCCAATGCCGCTCGGGCTCGGACGATTCTCGACAATCATCTGCTGCCCCAGTCGCCCACTCAACTTCTGCGCAACGATTCGCGCCAGCGCGTCGGTGGCACCACCCGGCGGAAATGCGACAACCAGCCTGACAACTTTGGAAGGATAGGGATCGGCCGCCCGCGCCGGCGCAATCCCCTGCGTAACGAAAAACGCCATCACCATCAATCCCGCTGCCATGATTCTCGTCATGAATCCTCCCTTTGATCGTGCAATCGGCAAAGTCCGCGCGCAGTATAGCCAAAGCAGGAACGCCCGGTCAGCATTTGCCAGTCAGCCGTGCAAACGGCCGACACTCGCCGGCCTGTAGGATTCCTTGACAGCCCTGCGGCCATCCTAGAGAATCCGCCGCGCTCCTTCGGCCGCGTCGACGCAGCCACCCCGCCCTGACGATGAAAGGCACCTGCCCTATGAACTACATCTCCGAACCGCGTTTCTCGACGCTGCGGCTGGTGAGCCCGGTCGGCGAAATCGACCGCACGCCGGTGCCGCTCGCGCCGCGCCTGGCCACGCTCGAAGGCAAGTCGATCGGGTTCATCGATAATTTCAAGCCGGGTGCCGCGCCCTTCCTGCGCTTTGTCGAGCAGATGCTGATCGAGAAATACCCCGGCATCAAGACGCATACGGTGCACAAGAACTTCACTTCCAACGTGCTGATCGCAGACGAACTGGAAGGCAAGGTCGACGCCGTCGTCAACGCCTGGGGTGATTGAGGGGGCTGCGCGTCGTGGTGTATCCACGACTCAGCCTACCTGGAAAAGCGGGGCGTCCCCACTTCCACGGTCATTTCCGCGGCCTTCCGGGTGCACGCACGCATGGCCGCCAAGAACCAGAACATCGACAATGTCCCCGTGCTCATCACACCGCATCCGGTCAATGACCTGAACGACGCGCAGCTGCGCGAGATGGCGGCCGCTGCGCTGCCCGTAATCATCGACCAACTCACCAATACCGGGGCACTGGCCGCCGAAACGCGCATCGACTTCGTTCACCCGGCTGCGCGCGAGAACAAGCACTGCATCGACGCCAACATCGTGGAGCCCGCAAAATGAGCGCAGCCCGCCCCGAGAGCGCTGCAATGAACGCGTCCGATTCCTGGCAGGAAATCAACGACTGGTTCCTCGAGCAGAATCTCACGGACGGGCTGCCCATCGTCCCGCCCACCGAGGATCGCGTGCGCGCGATGACGGACTACGCCCAGACGGCGCTCGGGTGGGCGCCCAGCGATGTGATCGGCACGCTGGCCCCGAAATGGGGAGCGGCCACGGTGGAGGCGATTGCCGCCAATGCCGTGATGGCAGGCTGCCTGCCGGAGTACATGCCCGTCCTGATCGCCGGCACCCAGGCCCTTGCCCTGCCGAAGTTCAACCTCGATGCGGTGCAGACTTCCACGCACAACACATCGGCCATTGCCGTGGTCAACGGCTCCATGCGCAAGGCCATCGACCTCAACTGCGGCTACAACCACGTCGGCAGCCGCTGGCGCAGCACGTCAACGATCGGGCGAGCGCTGCGCCTGATCATGGCCAACATCGGCGGCACCCCCGGTTCGGTGAACATCCACACCCAGGGGCACATTGCGCGCTACGAGCACTGCATCGGCGAGAACGAGGAACAAAGCCCGTGGGAGCCGCTCAGCGTGGAGCGCGGGCATCCGGCGGATGCCAGCACCGTCACGCTCATCCCCGCCTGCCCTGCCGCCATGATCGACGACAACGGCGGCAGCCAGTCCGGCAAGGACCTGTTGCGCACCTTTGCCCGTTCGCTACCCGCAGTCGGCAACCGGAACTACAACGGCGAGGGCCAGCCGGCGCTCATCTTCTGCCCCCAGCACGCCCAGACCTTCGCCAACGGCGGCTACAGCAAGGCCGACGTCAAGCAATTCCTCTGGGAACACGCGAGGCTGCGCTTCGGCGACATTCCCACCGGTAACCTGGTGAGCTTCAGCCGCAAGAACCTCAAGTTCTACGCCGACGTCGACCCGGACTGCGGCATTCCCATCGCCAATAGCCCGGACGACATCGTGATTCTCGTGATGGGCGGCACCGGCACGCACAGCCTGTCGGTACAAACCCAGATCGCCTGCAAGATCGTCACGGTCCCGATCCTGAAGAAGGACGGGAGCCAATTCCGTCCGTAGCCCCGGCACACCCTCTGGGGATCGACAGGATGCCGGGCGCGAGCGCCCAGACCGCCGTACCCGCCGGGGTCATCGCCGGTTTCCGCACGCAGGAATCCGCAGCGCACAATACTGCAGTCACGAGACCGCGACATCCATGACGTCGCAAAGCATGCGATAGCCGGCACACGGACCGGCATCGATACCAGGAGCAACGCGTGCCAAGAATAGGCCTGCATTTTCCCAGCCGCGAAATTCCCAGCAGCCGCGCGGCACTGAAAACCTGGGTAGCCATCGCCAACGAAGCGGGCGTGGATTACGTCAACATGAGCGACCACATCCTCGGTGTCGATCCCTCGAAGCAGGCCGAAGGCTGGGATCGAAAGTGGATGCTGCCCTCGACCGTGCTCGCCGCCTACAACCATGAAGACCGCTGGCACGAGCCGCTGGTGACCATGGGGTTCCTCGCTGCACTGGGGGAGATGGAATTCCTCACCAGTGTTCTGGTGCTGACGCAGCGCAATACTGCTCTGGTGGCCAAGCAGGCGGCACAGCTGGACATCCTGTGCGACGGCCGCCTGCGGCTGGGCGTCGGGGTGGGCTGGAACGCTGCCGAGTTTGCTTCGGTGGGCGCCGACTTCAGTTCCCGGGGACGACGGTTTCGCGAACAGATCGCGCTGATGCGCCGATTCTGGACCGAGGATGTGGTCAGCTTCGAGGGCGAGTTCCATTCTGTCCGGGGCGCCGGCATTGCCCCACGCCCGGTGCAGCAACCCATTCCGGTATGGATCGGCGGTGCCAACGTCGGCAAAGGCGTTGAGCCGGTCACGGGCCTGCTGCGGCGCATCGGTGAAATTGGCGACGGCTGGTGCACCAATACCGGCACGCAGCCCGACGAGAAAATCCGCGGCGCGATGCAGGTCATCCGCACGGCTGCCAGGGAGAATGGCCGCGATCCCGCCGGCATCGGCCTGGATGCCCGACTTAGCGTACGCATGCTCGGGCGCGATGGCTTTGCCGAGCACGTTTCAGCATGGACCGCGCTCGGTGCAACGCACATCAACATCGATGCCGCAGGACTTGCTGCGACAGGATCCAGCGAGTATGCGCAGACCGTTCGTGAACTCGTGCAGGTGGCACGTCAACGATCGGCCTGAGGTACCGCCTCGCGTGCCTTTCAGCCAGGCGTATCACGACAATGCCCTGCCTGTTGTAAAGTGAAACGCGTCAAGCATCGAAAGATCGCGGAAGCCGAGGGCTTTCGAGTCGAAATCGCGATCACAACCGCTCGGAGGAGGACGGCATGAGGCAGGCCTTGCGAATAATTACCCTGGTTATTTCCATCATTGCCGGCAGCATCGCTTCAAACGGCTGGGCGCAGGCCTGGCCGAGCAAACCGATCAAGGTAGTGATCGGGTTCCCGCCCGGCACCATCATCGACGCCACCATGCGCCTGTTGGGCGTTGAGATGGAGAAGAAGCTCGGCCAGCAGATCGTGCTCGAATTCAAACCCGGCGCCAACGGCACCATCGGGGCGAAAGCCGTCGTTGCCGCCCCGCCCGACGGCTACACCCTCTCCTACGGCAACTCGGTCAGCATCCACCCGTTGTTCACGCGCAATAACGCGGTGGACGCCACCAAGGAATTCGTGTCAGTGTCCAACGTGCTGACGACCCCCTTCTACTTCATCTCCAGCAGCAAGCTGCCAGCCCGCAATTTCGACGAACTGCTCAAGCTCGCCAAGGCCGCCCCCGACGGGCTGTCACAGGGCAACAGCGTGGAAGTGATCGATCTCATTTTCGAAATGCTGAAGGATCGCACCGGTTTTCCCAGTCGCAGCATCCCCTACAAGGGTTCGTCACAGGTCGTCGTCGCCATGCTGGCCGGCGAAGTGGATGTGACGATCGGCAGCATCCTCGCCTACATTCCGCATATTCCGACAGGCAAGGTGAACCCCATCTTCATTCTCGCGGGCAAACGGCATCCGCAATTTCCAAACCTTCCAACCGCATCCGAGGTCGGCATCCCGAACTTCGAACTCGCGCTGGACTACGGCCTGTGGGCGCCGCTCGGCACCCCGAACGACATTGTCCAGAAGCTGGCCAGCGAAGCGGCGGCGGCGGCACGCGTGCCCTCCGTGGCCGAACAGATCCGCAAGCTCGGGTCGGAGCCGGTCGGCTCGACTCCCGAGGAGCAGTTACGAACATTCAACGCGCAGATGAGCGTGTGGGCCGAAGCGATCCGCAAGTCCGGGTTCAAACCGAAATAGGCGATCGCGTGCAAACATCGTTTCACGTCCGAAACCAGCGCACGCGGAAAGCGGCGAGCCAAACCTTTTTTTACAGAGAGACCTCCGATGAAATTACCCCTTCGCTCCTTCGTCATTGCCCTTCTGGCCGCCATCGGCGCCACCGGTAGCGCGCTGGCCCAGTTTCCCAGCCGCCCCATCACCATCATCGTGCCCTTTGCGCCGGGTGGCGGGGACCTTCTCGCACGCGAACTGATCAAGCCGCTGTCCGAACGACTGGGCCAGCCGGTGATCGTCGACACGCGCGGCGGCGGTGGCGGCGTCGTCGGGACACAATTCGTGATGAATTCGGATCCGGACGGTCATCGCCTGCTCTTCCACACCAGTGCGGCCCCGATGAACCAGACGCTGCAGAAGACGCCCATTGTCGACGTGCGCAAGGACCTAGCACCGATCAGCCTCGCCATCGAAAGCATCTTCGGCCTGTACACCACGTCGGCCATGCCGGTAAACAACCTTCGAGAGCTGATCGATTATGCGAAAGCCAATCCGGGAAAGCTCAACTACGGTTCATCCGGCATCGGCGGTTCCATGCACATGATCATGGAAATGGTCAAGGCGCAGGCCGGCCTGAACATCACCCATGTGCCCTACCAGGGCGGCACACCGGCGATGGTCGCCACCACCGTCAACGAAGTGCAGATGGCGCCGCTGGATGTCAATCTGGCCTCCGGGCAGCTGCAGGCCGGGAAGTTGCGCCTAGTGGGCGTGCTCAGCCCCACGCGCTCGGCCGCCTTCCCCAATGTCCCTGCCGTCGCAGAGTTGCTTCCAGGTGTGGCGGCTCGCTACTGGTGGGCCTTCCTCGCCCCGCGCGCAACCCCGCGTCCGATCATCGATCGACTGCACAAGGAAATCGTGGCCAGCCTCAAGCAACCGGACATCGAGGCTATTTATGCCAAACGCGGGTTCGCCCCCGTCGCCAGCACCCCCGAGGAACTGGCCCGAGTCCTCGCCGCAGACGTGGACAAATGGACCCAGGTGGTCAAGCAGGCCAATATCCCGCTGCAATAATTCGGCCCGGGGGACATTTCAGAAATACCGAAATGCCCCGCCGTGGAGGAACCCGAGGGCTTCAGTTACGTCACTGCGCCCTCAGTTGTAATACAGTCGCTCAGACGGAGATGCCGTAGAGCTCCACGCAGTTGTCCGAGAGGATGCGCTTGCGATCGCCCGCCGGGACATTGGCGAAGTAGCGGTCGACGGTCTTCACCGAATCGGGCCACGTGGTGTCGGTGTGCGGATAGTCAGAAGCCCACATCATGTTCTTCACACCCAGTTCCGTCCGCAGCGCAAGCCCCGAGGCGTCTTCCTGGAACGTCGCGTACATGTGCTCGTGGAAGATTTCCGTCGGGCGGCGCTTGATTTGCGACTTCAGGTGATGGCGATGGCGGTCGTACACGCTTTCCATGCGCTCGAGGAACCATGGGATCCAGCCGATGCCCGTTTCGGCCAGCACAACCTTCAGGCCGGGGTGACGGTCGAAGATGCCCGAGTAGGTGAGCACAGCGACGTAATTGGTGATGCCCAGCGGCGCGGTGGCGAGGTAGGCCTCGCGCATGCCCGGCATGCCGGCCAGCGCCGGGTCAACCAGGTTCTGGGTCAGCGCCCTGCTGCTGCCGATGTGCAGGCTGAGCGGAAGCTTGTTTTCCGCGGCGTAGGCCCACACCTGCTCAGCGCAGGGGTGCGACAGCGGGTAGTCGCCCAGCGCGAGGAATGCGCCCTTCATCCCCAGCGACTTCGCGTGCTTCAGGGCTTCCAGCGTGTTCTTGCCATCGTTGTCGTCAATCTGCGGCAGGATGGCGAGCGACACCAGTCGCTTGGGGTTGTAAGCCTGGAACTCGGCCAGCCAGTCGTTGTAGGAATTGGCGCAGAAGAGCCTGACTTCCGGATCATCGAACTGATCCAGCGCCCGGGCGATCCCCGGATACAGCACTTCGGCCTGCACACGGTCGATGTCCATGTCCGCAACCCGGGCCTTGGGGTCGAAAGAGCCCGGGCGCATTTCCTTGTAGGTCACCGGCTTCTTCATGTAGTCCTCGGGCTTGACGCCCGCGGCTGCACTGGTGGACACCGGGCGCGGCTTCATTTGCGGGGACATGATCCACGCATCGCCATGCTCAGTGGACACCACCTTCGGAACACGGTCCTTCAGCTTGGCCGGCGCGCGCGACGTCCACAGGTCCGGCGGTTCGTTGACGTGGCCGTCGGACGAAATGAGTTGGTCTGCCATGATTGGTGTCTCCATTTGAGAAGTTTGAGAATTTGATTTCCTGAATTTTACACTGCTGAAGGACCGGATCCTGCCAATCCACATTGGATCTTCACGGCGGAGCATTGCGGGGTGAATGGCCTCTGCAGCCAATCGACATTGCTGTGGACGAATGACCGGCAACCCAGTAACTTATGCCATTCCGATCAAGAAAACCGGTACCAGGAAACAGGCACCATCCGCCGAAGTTCTGCGAATTTTCGAGTCACTATTCCCGCGTTGAGGCGGGGCATGCGTCCAACACCGAGGAGCGAGGATGAAACCGATTTTTCACATTGCCACGGCGGTACTTTGTTTTGTCCTGGGCGGGATAGCGCTCACCGGCGACGCCAGGGCGCAGTTCCCCAGCCGCCCTGTCACCATCGTTGTTCCTTTTGCCCCGGGCGGCGGGGATATCCTCGTTCGCGAGATGGTCAAGCCGCTGTCCGACCGGCTGGGCCAGCCGGTCATCGTGGAGACGCGCGGGGGTGCCGGCGGCACGGTCGGCTCGGTATATGTGGCCAACGCGGAACCGGACGGTCACCGCATTCTCTGGCACTCGAGCGCCGCGCCGATGAACCAGACGCTGCTGAAAAGCCCGCCTATCGACATGCTCAAGGATCTCGCCCCCATCACGCTCGCCATCGAGGGGCTGTTCGCGCTGTACTCCACAGCGCCGACGCCGGTGACCAGCCTGCGCGAACTCATCGATTACGCCCGCGCCAATCCCGGCAAGCTGAATTACGGATCGTCAGGAAATGGCGGGTCCATGCACATGATCATGGAACTGGTGAAATCGCAGGCCGGCCTCAGCATCGTGCACGTGCCCTATAACGGCGGGACGCCGGCGCTGGCGGCGGCCGTCACCAACGAAGTGCAGGTCCTGTCGTACGACGCGGGACTGGCTTCGCCCCAGGTGCAGGCCGGGAAGATCCGCATGCTGGCGGTGCTGAGCCCGAACCGCTCGGAGAAGTTCCCGAACGTGCCGCCGCTCTCCGAGGCACTGCCCGGGGTATCGGCGCGGTACTGGTGGGCTTTCCTCGCCCCCAAGGCCACGCCGCGTCCCATCATCGACCGGCTGCATCGTGACATCAGCGCCACGCTTAAGCAGCCGGACGTCGAAGCGGCCTATGCCAAGCGCGGGTTCTCGATACAGGCCTCCACACCGGACGAGCTCGGCCGCATCCTCGCCAATGACGTCGAGCAATGGACGCAGGTGGTGCGCAAGGCCAATATTCCGCTGCAGTGAACGCTGCCAGCCCATCCGGAACCGACCAGAGGACACCGACATGAACGCTGCACGCAAGACCGCCAAGCCCGCGCGCAAACCCGCTCGGAAAACCCAGGCCGCAGCCAGGAAAGTCACACGAACAGCCCGCACGGCAATCCCGCGTGGCATCAGCCCGGAGGAATGGAAAGTCCGTTGCGATCTAGCCGCCTGCTACCAGCTCATCGACATGTACGGCATGTCGGACCTGACTGGCACCCATACCTCGGTTCGCGTGCCGGGACCGGAGGATCATTTCCTGCTCAATCCCTATGGTTGGCTGTTCGACGAGATTACGGCCTCTTCGCTGATCAAGGTGGATCTGAACGGCAACGTCGTCTGGGGACCCAAGGACAAGCTCAATTTCGCCGGTTTCATCATTCACAGCGCCATCCACATGGCGGTACCCGAACTGGTCTGCGTCATGCACACGCACACGGTGGCCAATGCCGCTGTCGGCATGCACAAGTCCGGCCTGCGCCCGCTGTCCCAGAAGGCCATGATCCTGCAGCACTTCCTGCGCTATCACGACTACGAGGGCACTGCCGACAACCTGGACGAGCGCGCCCGTATCGTGCAAAACATGGGCACCGAGGGGCGCGCCATGATCCTGCGCAATCACGGCGCACTGACTGTCGGCCGCAGCATCGGCGAGGCATTCTCCTGGATGTATACCCTCGAGATGGCCTGCAAGCAGCAGGTGGCAGGCCTCACCGGCACCGAAGACGACATCACCGAACTTTCGCCGGAGCTGGTCGCGCATACCCGGGAACAAGGGCGCGTGGGGCTTTCGCCCGGAGGGCATTCCGAACGCGGCTTCGAATGGCCTGCGCTGGTACGCAAGCTGGAACGAGACCGCGGTTCGTCCTACAAGACTTGATCAGGCAGCCACAACATACAGTTTACAATTCCGAGGATCGCATGGCCGAGACGAAATCCGCCAAAGTCCGCAGCAATCTGAAGCATCCCATCATCGACGCCGACGGCCACTGGCTGGAGGTGCAGCCTGTGTTCATGGACTACCTGGCCGAAGTGGCCGGCCCGAAAATGGCCGACCGTTACCACGACACGCTGAAAAAAGCGGTCGGCTACAACTGGTA
>CANJXQ010000067.1 GCA_947478805.1 Betaproteobacteria bacterium
CCAGGGAATATCACCCGGGGAAAACTACACAAAAATGAGGATTCCAAGTTCAAATCGGCACCAAGCAAAATCGGTCGTAAAGCCGCACCAGTATTGGCTCTTACACGAATCGACACCCGTTTAACCGGACACTACTGACCCTGAATATCAACTCAGACGCCGTCAAGCAGAAGAGTTCTTACAGTCTTAACAAGACTAAAATCCCCCTCATGAAACAACTCATCCTCGCCTCCTCCAACCCTGGCAAGCTCCGCGAGTTCGCCCAGATGTTCGCCCCGCTCGGCATCGAGCTGATCGCCCAATCGTCGCTTGGCATCGCCGATGCCGATGAGCCGCACGATACCTTCCTCGAGAACGCGCTGGCCAAGGCGCGCCATGCGAGCCGGCAGGCGAAGCTGCCGGCGATGGCGGACGATTCGGGTATTTGCGTGAGTGCCCTCGACGGGCAGCCTGGCGTGCATTCGGCGCGCTTTGCCGACGCGGCGGGCGCCGGCGATCGCGCGAGCCAGGATGCCCTGAACAACGGGAAATTGCTGGCTTTGCTGCGCGGCAAGGCCGATCGTGCGGCGCATTACGCGTGCGTCATCGTGCTGGTGCGGCACGACAAGGATCCCGAGCCGTTGGTGGCGCATGGCACTTGGCAGGGACGCATCGTCGATGCGCCGCGCGGCGCCAATGGCTTTGGCTACGATCCCTATTTCTTCCTGCTGGATCTTGGAAAGACGGCCGCGGAACTCGAGCCCGGGGAGAAGAATATGTTGAGCCACCGCGGCAAGGCGCTGCGTCGCCTGCTCGCGCAGCTGAAGGCGGGCGCCTGATGGCCGCTCCGGGGCCGGTGCAGGCGCGCGTGACCATGCCGTCGCGATTGGGTGAAGTGAAGCTGTCGGCGCTGCCGCCCCTGTCCCTGTACGTGCACATGCCCTGGTGCGTAAAGAAGTGTCCCTACTGCGATTTCAATTCGCACGAGCTGCGCGGATCGCTGGCCGATGAGGCCTACGCCGATGCGCTGGTCCGTGACCTCGAGATTTCCCTGCCGCTCATCTGGGGGCGGCGCGTCTACAGCATCTTCTTTGGCGGCGGGACGCCGAGCCTGTTTCCCGCGGCGAGCATCGACAAATTGCTGGCGGCGTTTCGCGCGCGACTGCCGATCGACGCCGAATGCGAGATCACGCTGGAGGCCAATCCGGGCACTTTCGAGGCGGAAAAGTTTCGCGACTATCGCGCCGCCGGAGTGAACCGCCTGTCCATCGGCATCCAGAGCTTCAACCCGAAGCACCTCAAGGCGCTGGGGCGCATCCACGATGATACCGAGGCATGGCGCGCGGTCGAGATCGCCTCGCGTCACTTCGACAATTTCAATCTCGACCTCATGTACGCGCTGCCGGAGCAGACCCCGGCAGAAGCGCTCGCCGACTACGCCGCGGCGCTCAGCTGCGGCACCACGCATCTGTCCTTCTATCACCTGACGCTGGAACCCAACACGCTGTTCCATACCCATCCGCCGCCGCTGCCCGACGACGATGCGGCCGCGCAGATGCAGGATGAACTCGAGGCGAAGCTGACGGGCGCGGGATTCGGGCATTACGAAACCTCGGCCTATGCCAGGCCGGGACGCGAATCCCGGCACAACCTCAACTATTGGCAGTTCGGCGATTACCTGGGCATCGGCGCCGGGGCGCACGGCAAGCTGTCGTTTCCCGACCGCATCCTGCGCCAGGCGCGCTACAAGCTGCCGAAGAGCTATGCCGACGAGTTGGCCCGGGGTTCTGCGGTCAGCCAGGAAAACGAAGTCGGCGTGCGCGACCTGCCGTTTGAATTCATGATGAACGCCCTGCGGCTGACCGAGGGCTTTGCCGTGTCTGCATTCACCGAGCGAACGGGGCTGCCGATATCGGTGGCAGCCAAGGCGCTTTCGGCCGCCGAAGAAAAGGGGCTGATCGAGCGCACCCATGAGCGCATCCGGCCCACGGAGCGCGGGCGCCGGTTCCTGAACGACCTGCTGGAGCTGTTCCTGCCGGAGGCGCCAAAGAGCACGGGACGTGCTCCCATCCAGGCCTTGCGACCGCTGAAGTAGGCTGCTGAGGCGTAGCGCAGTTCATCGGTGCAGTTCATCGAAATCGTTCAAGGGGAGGCGTCGCGATGAAGGGCAAGCTGAAAGACGTGAAAGCGCTGGTGTTCGATGTCTTTGGCACCGTGGTCGATTGGCGAGGCAGCGTCATCGCTGAGGGCCGGGTGCTGGGCCGCAAGAAGCGACTCAGCGTGGATTGGCCTGCCTTCGCCGACCTGTGGCGCGCGGGTTACGTGCCCGCCATGGACCGCGTGCGTCGCGGCGAGCTGCCCTGGACCACCATCGATGTGCTCAACCGCATGATCCTGGTCGAGCTATTGGCGAAGTTGCGGATCGGCACGCTGAGCGAGGCGGAGAAGGACAATTTCAACCGTGTCTGGCACCGGCTCAAGCCCTGGCCCGATGCGGTCAAGGGACTGGCGCGGATGAAAAAGAAGGTGCTTGTTGCGACCTTGTCCAACGGCAATATGGCACTCCTCACCAACATGGCAAAGCACGCAGGCCTGCCCTGGGATTGCGTGCTGTCAGGGGAACTGTTCCGTCACTACAAGCCGGACCGCGAGGTGTATCTCGGTGCTGCGCGCCTCCTCGGGTTGCGGCCTGGTGAGCTGATGATGGTGGCGGCACACAAGAGTGATCTGGATGCGGCGGCTGCGGCCGGGCTGCGCACGGCCTTCGTGCAGCGACCGCTGGAATTCGGCGATCCGGCTCTCAAGGACGTGAAGCCGGAAAAGCGCTTCGATATCAATGCCGCGGATTTCCTCGACCTGGCAAAGAAGATCGGTGCATGAGAGGGACCGGCCGCGCTGCTCCGCAGGCTCGCGCGGCCTGCATGAGGCGGGGACCGGCCGCGCTGTTACGCCGTCTCGCACGGCCTGCATGAGGCGAGGACCCGCCGCGCAGCCCCGCATCCGCGAGCGTCCAGGTGGCGAAATGGCCTCTGTACTCAACGCTTGCGGAAGACCAGATCCCATACGCGGTGACCCAGCTTCAGGCCGCGGGTCTCGAATTTCGTCTGCGGGCGGTAGTCCGGGCGGGGCACATAGCCCGAGGGATCGCCGGGTGTGTTCGCGGCAGTGTTAACCAAGGTCGGTTCGGCCGTCAGCACCTGCAGCATTTGCGCCGCGTATTCCTCCCAGTCAGTGGCGGTATGAAGGTAAGCGCCCGGCCTCATTCGCGATGCCAATAGCGCGATGAGCGGCGACTGCAGCAGCCGGCGCTTGTGATGGCGCTTCTTCGGCCACGGGTCGGGGAAAAAGATGTGCACCCCGTCCAGGGATTCGGGTTCGATCATCGCCTGTAGCACCTCCACGGCATCATGCTGGATGATGCGGATGTTGGTGAGGCCTTTTTCGCCGATTTCCTTCAGGAGGCTCCCCACGCCGGGCGTGTGCACTTCGATGCCGAGGTAATCCTTGTCCGGGTTTGCGGCGGCAATGCGCGCCGTGGTCTCGCCCATGCCGAAGCCGATCTCCAGAATCTTGGGCGCCTTGCGGCCGAACGCGGCCTCCAGCGACAGCGGTCCGGGAGCGAAGGGGATGCCAAAGCGTGGCAGCAGCGCGTCGTGCGCGCGTTGCTGTGCGGCGGAGACGCGCCCTTGTCGCAGCACAAAGCTGCGGATCGAGCGGCGTGGCAGTTGTTCGGGTGTATTCAAACAATTCCTTCAAGCGCGGTATAGTACGGCGCGTAGGCGAAACACTGCGCGACGCACCGTGGGCAGGCAGGGGGGCGCACGGAGCGGTTGCGGATGGCGCTGCCGTACTGGGTGTGATTGGGGATAACGTTGAAAGAGGAGAGCATCATGGCCTTAATGTATCGGAAATCGACCGTTGGGAGCGCGGCGCAGCGCGAAGATGGGCTGCGGCACCGACTCATGCTGGTGGCGACGCTGATCCTGATCGCGGGCGCCCTGTTCACCGTGGGGCGAGCCTTTGCCCAAGCAGACCTGGAGGCCCTGATCAAGGCAGCCAAGGCCGAGGGCGAGGTGTCCCTGTATTCTTCGGCGACGGAAAACGTGCCCAAGCGGGTTGGCGCAGCGTTCACTGCAAAGTACGGCATCCGTTTCAATTCCAATCGCATTTCCAGTTCCCCGCTGATGCAGCGATTCTCTGCCGAATCGGAGTCCGGCAATGTGGCCGCGGACATCGCCTGGATCGCAGGTGGCGTGGGACCTTTCTCCGAGAATGCGGTCAAGCGCGGCTGGGTAGAGGCTGTTTCGCAGTCCGGGTTGCCGGTGGTGAAAAGCGGCGAGTTTCCGGCCGCGTTCATGCGCCCGAACAGCGCCGTGGTGCAGGTGGCTCCCTGGGGCATCACCTACCATACCGAGCGCCTCAAGGGCGCCGACATCCCGAGAGAGATCAAGGACATCCTGGCGCCGCGTTTCAAGGGCCAGATCCTGCTGCCCGACCCGCGCTCGTCCGACGTGTACCTGGGCTTCTGGGGGCTGGTGTTCGATCGCTATGGCGAGCAGTTCTTCACCCAATTGAGGGCGTTGGAGCCGCGACGCTTCGCCAGCGGTGTGCCGGCGGTGCAGGCGTTGGGTGCCGGTGAGGGCCTGGTCGAGCTGCCCGCCGTTCCCGCGCAGGTGCTGGCAACCAAGAGCACCGGTGCGCCGGTGGATATTTCCATTCCGGCGCTGACCACCGGACTGGAGATGGAAGTCGTGCTGACGGCGCGTGCGCGCGCCAAGCACCCCAATGCGGCGCGCCTCCTCGCAAACTACGTCATGTCGCGCGAAGGCAACAAGGTCTTCAATGACGACCCTGGTGGCGTCACGATCTACGACACCAGTGGCCTGCCCAAGCAGTACGAAGCGCCCAAGGAAGGCACGGGCGTGCAGTCGGCGAGTGCGCGGCGCGAGCAGCTGACCAAACTGCTGGGGTTCTGAGCCTGACGGACCGGATCGAAGGGACGTGGGCGTTACATGGAGCTGAACGACAGCGTTGTTCTGGTCACCGGCGCCTCCAGCGGGCTGGGGCGCGCTCTGGCGCAGGCCTTCGGTCGGGCTGGCTCCAGCGTCGCCGTCGGTTATCGCGCGGGGCGTGACGCGGCGGACGAGACCTGCGCCAGGATCACGGCTGCGGGAGGGCGGGCTGCGGCTATTCTGCTCGACCAGACGGATCCCGCCTCCATCGCATCCGCCGTTGCAGATACGGTGAAGCAGTTCGGTCGCATCGACATCCTCATCAACAACGCTGCGTGGAGCACCGACATCCCGTTCGCCGACCTTGAGGCCATGACCCCGGAGCTGTGGGACCGCATCCAGACCACCAACCTGCGCGGCCCGTTCCTGCTGGCGCGTGCCTGCGCGCCGCACATGCGCGCGCAACGGCGCGGCCGCATCGTCAACGTGTCGGGCGCCAGCGCATTTACAACCTCGGGCAGCAGCCTCGCGCAAGCGACGGCCAAGGCGGCATTGGTGCATCTCACGCGCTGCCTGGCGGTGGCGCTGGCCCCGGATATCACGGTCAACTGCGTGGCGCCCGGCCTGATGGAGGGAACGGGGATGGGCGCGCGCGTGTCCCCGGCGGGCGTGGAGGCGGCGCGAGCGCGCACCTTGCTCAAGCGCACCACGCCGATGGACGATGTCACGGCGCAGGTGCTGGCGTTCTGCCGTTCCGACACCGTGACGGGCCAGACGCTGCTGATCGACGGCGGGCACGCGTTTCACTGATCGGCCGGCGGCCAGGAACACCGATGGATTGACTGCGGGCGCGCCTGGGTCGTGGCGCGGGACACCGCGCGAATTCGATGACCTTATGCGAGAGGAAAATGGGGAATGAGGCAATGACGGAAACGCCAAGGGGCGCACGGAAGGGACCATTAAGGGGACTGAGGGCCATCGATATTTCCACCGTGATTGCGGGCGGTGTCACCAGCTCCATGCTGGCCGATTTCGGTGCCGACGTGATCAAGGTCGAGCACCCGAAGTACGGTGATTCGAGCCGTGACTTCGCGCCAAAGAAGAACAACGTCTCCCTGATGCACAAGGTGATCGGCCGCAACAAGCGCTCGGTCACGCTGAACCTTTCCATCCCGGCCGGGCAGGACCTGTTTCGGCGCATGATCAAGGACACCGACATCCTGATCGAGAATTTTCGCGCCGGAACCATGGAGAAATGGGGCATCGGCTGGGAGGACCTGAAGAAGGTCAATCCGCGCCTGGTCATGCTGCGCATCAGCGGTTTCGGGCAGGAAGGTCCCTACAGCCACATGCCGGGCTTCGGCATGGTGGCCGAGGCCATGTCCGGCGTCGCGCATCGCACCGGCTACCCGGATGGGCCGCCGATATTCTCCTCCGTGCCGCTCGCCGATTGCACCACCGGCCTGTTCGGCGCGTTCTCCACCATGTTCGCGATCTACAACCGCGATCATGGCACCGGCAGCGGCGAGCTGATCGACCTGGCGCTGTTCGAGCCCCTGTTCAGGCTGATGGAGGACCAGGTCATCGCCTACGACCAGCTCGGCATCAACTATGGGCGCATCGGCATCCGCTCGACGACGTCGGCGCCGCGCGGCGTGTTCCCGACCCGGGACGGCGACTGGGTGGTGATCTCGGCGGTCACCGACGCGACGGCGATGCGCCTGATGCGCACCATCGGCGGCGAAGCCATGGAGCAGGACCCGCGCTTCCGGACCAATGCCCTGCGCATGGAGCATGTCGAGGCGCTCGAGTCCGCCATCCGCCAATGGATCGGGGAGCGCACCCAGGACGAAGTGCTGGAGACCTTTCGCGCGCAGGACGTGGTGGCGAGCGGGGTGTATGACATCAAGAAGATCTTCTCCGACATGCAGTACCAGTTCCGCAAAAACATCGTCACGGTGGAGGATCCCGACCTTGGGCCTACGCGCGTGCAGGAGGTGTTGCCCAAATTTGCAACCAACCCGGGCGAAGTGGCGCATCTGTCCGTTCCGCTGGGCTGCCATACCGACGAAGTGTTCCGGGATCTTGGCCTGACGCCGGCAGAGATCGAAAAGCTGCGCGGCGAAGGCGTGGTTTGACGGCACGGCCACGCATGCCAACCTCGGCCACCCGATTTGGCGCGCACTGCCCGTTCGTTCGGTGACCGATTTCGTTCAAGGAGCCTGAAATGTCTTCTCACCACCATCTCACGTCGTCCCAGATCCATGATCGATTAGGGCACAAGGTCATCGATTCCGATGGCCACTGGCGCGAGTTCGAACCGCTTGCCCTGGACACGCTGGCCCAGCAGGCCGGCGCCCGCGTGGCCGAGCGCTGGGCGAGCCAGGCCCGACTGTTCGGCGAGGGTACCTATTCGAAGATGTCGTGGGAGGAGAAGCTCGCCAAGCGTCACGGCCAGCCCTCCTGGTGGGGCATGCCGGTCAAACGGACGGTAGATGTCGCAACGTCCTTCCTGCCCAAGCTGCTGCATGAGCGCATCCCGGAGATGGGCCTGGATTTCTGCGTGCTGTATCCGACCGGCTCGCAGCTCCTGGCGCCTTACCTTGCGGACGATGAGCTGCGCCTGGCCGGTAGTCGTGCCTTCAATACCTATGCCGCCGAAACCTGGCGAGAGTTCTCGGACCGCTGCGCGCCGGTTGGAGTCATTCCCATGCACACGCCGCAGGAAGCGGTTGCCGAACTCGAGCACTGCAAAGAGCTGGGGCTCAAGGCGGTGGTGCTGGGCAGCCTCATCCGTCGCAATATTCCGGCGCTCGAAGGCAAGGGCATCAGCCGTCGTTACACCGTCTATTCGGACGTGCTCGGAATCGACAGCCCCTACGACTATGACCCGGTGTGGGCGAAGTGCCTCGAGCTCGGCTACGCGCCGTCCTTTCACACGGCGAGCTCGCTGATCGGGCTGCGCAATTCACCCAGCAATTTCGTCTACAACCACATCGGCCATTTCGCCGAGGCCAATCACGCCGTGGCCAAGGCCATCTTCATGGGCGGCGTCACGCGGCGCTTTCCGGACCTGCGATTCGTGTTCCTGGAGGGTGGCGCGGCGTGGGCCTGCGCGCTCTTCGCCGATCTCCTGGGGCACTGGGACAAGCGCAACATCGACGTCATCGGCGACCTGGACCCCGCCCAATACGACATTGCGCAATTGACGCAATACCTGGCGAAGTACGGCGGCAGCAAGTACCTCGATCGGCTCGAGGAGTTCGGGAAGATCATCGGCGCGACCCAGACCCAGCGCCCGGCGGACCTGGACGAGTTCCGCGCGGTCGGTATTAAGTCAAAGCAGGACATCCATGACCTGTACGTGAATAAATTCTATTTCGGCTGCGAGGCTGACGACCCGACCACCAATTACGCCTTTGCATCACGGGTCAACCCGTTCGGCGCCAAGCTGGGCGCAATGCTCTCCTCGGACATCAGCCACTGGGATGTGCTGGACATGTCCGAGGTGCTGAAGGAGGCCTGGGAGCACGTGGAGGATCGCGGCATGACCGAGGAGGATTTCCATGCCTTCACCTTCGGCAATGCGGTGGACGCTTGGACAGCAAATAATCCGGATTTCTTCCGCGGTACCGTGGTGGAGAAGGAGGCGGCCGAACACCGGCAGCGCGCCAGACCGGCCAGGACTTGATGGTTGTCAGTAATCCGCTGGTCAAGTCAGGACCGACCGATACAACTCACACAAGTTGTCAGGATTTTCCGGATGCCGCCGGGGAGATCATGCCGCGCGTCGGCGAACTGGGCGCCGCGCTGTAGAGCTTTTTCGGCATGCGCCCCGCGAGCCAGGCCTCGCGCCCGGCTTCCACGGCCTTTTTCATGGCGCCCGCCATCAGCACCGGATCGCGCGCGGCGGCGATCGCCGTGTTCATGAGCACCGCATCGCAACCCAGTTCCATGGCGATGGCGGCATCGGAGGCCGTTCCCACGCCGGCATCCACGATCACCGGCACCTTGGCCGCCTGGATGATGAGTTGCAGGTTCCACGGGTTGAGGATGCCCATGCCGGAGCCGATGAGCGAGGCGAGCGGCATCACCGCGACGCAGCCGATCTCCTCCAGGCGCTTGGCGATGATGGGATCGTCGCTGGTGTAGACCATCACCTTGAAGCCGTCCTTCACCAGGGTTTCGGCGGCCTTGAGCGTCTCGATGACGTTGGGAAACAGCGTGGTCGGGTCGCCCAGCACTTCGAGCTTGACCAGGTCGTGCCCGTCGAGCAGTTCGCGCGCCAGGCGCAGCGTGCGCACGGCGTCATCCGCGGAGTAGCAACCGGCGGTGTTGGGCAGGTAGGTGAATTGCGAGGGCGGCACGGCATCCAGCAAGGAGGGTTGGCCGGCCTCCTGGCCGATATTGGTGCGACGGATGGCGACCGTCACGATCCGCGCGCCGCTCGCGTCGATGGCGCGCCGCGTCTCGGCGAAGTCCTTGTACTTGCCCGTGCCGATCAAGAGGCGCGAGGCATAGGCCTTTCCGGCAATGTCGAGGGTGTCGGTCATGGTCGTTGTTCCTGCGCCGTTGCTGCTGTGGGTTCGCCGTGCATCAGCCGCCGCCGACTGCAACGACAATTTCGAGTTGATCGCCGGCTTCGAGCATCGTCTTTCCGTAGGCGCTGCGCGGCACGATGTCGCCGTTGCGCTCCACGGCAATCTTCTTCCCGGCCAATGCCAGTTCATCGATCAGGGCGGCCAGGTTCATCCCCTGCGGGAGGGTGCGTGACTCACCGTTGACGGATAGCTGGATCATGGCGGTTGCGCCCGGGCTGGGCTGTTGAGTCGGGTTGGGAGCAAGGTTGAATGCGGACTTGTGGCCGTCGTTGGCGCGCGCATACCCAAGCACTGGAACGATCTTATCACGCGACACTGCCATGGCCCCCGGGGGGCGGCGTGCCGGCACGGGGTTCCTTGACTGGCAACGGCGCGCAGCCATAACATGGGCGGTCAGACGTGATTCCGGCCCGCCAGGGCTTACCGCAAAGGATTTTCGCAATGTCCGCACTGGTCGTTTCAAAGTACAAGGAAGCCGACGAGTTCCTGCGCAATGCCACGCTCAAGCAGGGCCTCTACGACGAGGGGGCCATCCTGATGAAGGATGTGCTGGTGAATCTCTTCGGCGAGGAGCACCAAGCGCGGCGGCATCTGGCGCAAAAGCTGTTCCGGCGCGAGTACTTCCGCAATTACGAGCGCAAGATCTTCCCGCAGACCATCCGTGAGACCTTGAAGCCCTATCTGGAGCGCGGCGGTGGCGACCTGGCGGATTTCGGCTACCACGTGCTGATGAACCTCACCGCCGACTCTTCGGGTATCGACCGGCCGGAGCGCTCGATCCAGGAAACGTCCACCATGTTGCGCATGATCCTGTCCTTCAGCAAGGCGGCGACCCTGGGGCAGATCACCGTGGGCGACCCGGTCGCTATCCGCAAGGAGATCGAGGACACGCTGGTGGAGTTCGATGCGGTGTTCTTCGGCCCCTCGGAGCGCCGGCGCCGCGCGCTCATCGACCGTGTGGCCCGCGGGGAGATGCCTGAGTCGGAATTGCCGCGCGACCTCCTGACCATCCTGATGCAGAACGAGGACAACATCGAGTTGCCGCGCGACAAGCTGATGAAGGAGACGGCCTATTTTCTTTTCGTGGGCGCGCTGTCCTCGACCCACGCGCTGACGCATGTGATGCACCATGTCTTCACCTGGCGGGCCGAGCATCCCGAGGACGAGGCGCTGTTGAAGAACGAGGCCTGGTTTCTGCAGCGTTGCGTGTGGGAGGCCCTGCGCCTGCATCCGCCCACGCCGGAGCTGAACCGCAAGCTCACCTGCCCGGTGCGCATCAAGAGCCGCCCGGAGACCGTCGAGGGCGGGGACCTGATCGTCGACATGCGGGCGGTGAACCAGGACCCCTCCATGTTCGGCACCGACACTGCCGCATTCAATCCGCACCGCGCCGACCCGCCGCAGGGATGGTTGTATGGAGTGACCTTCGGGCTGGGAACGCATGCCTGCCTCGGGCGCATTCTGGTTGCCGGCACCCCGATCCAGCCGGGCAGCGACCTGAAGGATGCCGAGTACGGAAACCTGTACCTCATCGTTCGCGCGCTGCTCGACCATGGCGCGCGGCCCGACCCTGCCAATCCGGCGACCATGGATACCACCACGACGCGCAAGAACTGGCTGAAGTATCCGTTCCTGCTCGACAAGCCGTAAGCGCGCGGCCTTGCGCGATTCGCGCTAGGCCGAAAGAGAAGTTGCACGCTATCCATTCCCGCCATCAAGAAAGAGGAGCTGTGATGAAGCGCTCGTTCAAGCAAGTTGTGGGGGTCGTGTGTGCGGCCGTGATGGGAATGTCCGCATTCGAGGCATCGGCACAGGCCTGGCCGTCCAAGCCGATCACGTTCTACATTTCGATCGCGCCGGGTTCGGTGTTCGAGAGCACGTTCCGGGTCATGGCTGCGGAGGCGTCGAAAATCCTCGGGCAGCCGCTGATCGTCGAAAACAAGGTGGGCGCCGGCGGCAAGATCGGGCTGCAGGCGCTGATGGCGGCGCCCAATGACGGCTACACCATCGGCATGAGCTACAGTGGCGCGATGGTGACCCGCGTGGTTCTCGATGAAGGGTTCAACATCCAGCCGGGCAAGGACTACATTCCCGTCACCGTTTCCTTCCTGTCCCCTTTCGTGATTGCCGCCAACCCCAGCGCGCCGTTCAAGGACCTGAGCGGGATGCTCGCCTACGCGAAGGCGAACCCCGGAAAGCTCGGCGTGTCGGGCACCAGCCCCAGCTCCAACGCCCACCTGTCGTGGGAGATGTTGAAGGCGATGACGGGCGCCAACATCAACGTGGTGACGCATCGCGGCGAAGCCCCGGCAGTCATCGACCTGCTCAATGGCAGCGTCACGGCAGCAGTGGTCTCGGGGTCCATCAAACCGCACTTCGAGACCGGCAAGGCGTTCGGCATTGCCACCACGGGTATCAAGCGGTGGAGCGCGTTTCCAAACTTACCTACGCTCGACGAGGCGGGCGTCAAGGGATTCAACGTCTACGGCTGGTACGGCATCGTCCTGCCTGCAGGCACGCTGGCGCCCATCGTCGCGCGCGTGCATGATGCCTTCACCCGGCCGCTTGCGACACCGGAAATGAAGAAGCGACTGCTCGACGGCGGCATGGAGCCGGGCGGAAACAGTCCGGAGGAATTCGCCGCGCTCGTTCGTTCCGACATCGAGCGCTGGCGCCCGGTTCTGCTGAAAGCGAATATCAAGCTGGAATAGATTAAAACTGATCAAAAATAACTGCCAAAGTGGTTTCAATGTCGCTGCTGCACGGGAACCGACAGGCAATTTACTGACATCGCATTCGCGCCGAGACACTCGATCAGGCGGGCGCGCGGGCGCGATGGCACGACATTCAACTTCAGGAGGATTGATGAGGTTTCTAGTCAAGGCAATGCGCGCTGCCCCGTTGCTGATGGGCCTGGTGGCGATGGATGCGTCGGCCCAGGCCTGGCCCGCGAGGCCGATCAACTTCTATATTTCCATCGGGCCAGGATCCTTCTTCGAGAGCACGTTGCGGGTGGTGGCGGCCGAGGCATCGAAGGTTCTCGGACAACCCGTGATCATCGAGAACAAGGTGGGCGCCGGCGGGAAGATCGGCCTGCAGGCGATCATGAATTCGGCACCCGACGGCTACACCATCGGGCAGACCTTCAACGGGGTTGTCGTGACGCGCGTCCTACTGGACAAGGACTTTGCGCTGCTGCCCGGCAAGGACTATGCGCCGATCACGATGCTGTTTTCCTCGCCGCTGGCGATCATCGCGAACAGCAACGCACCGTTCCGGGACTTTGCCGGCATGATGGCCTACGTGAAGGCCAATCCCGGCAAGCTCAATGTGTCCGGGGCCAGCCCCAGTTCCAATTCGCACCTGTCCTGGGAGTTGCTGAAAACGCTGACCGGTGCCGACATCAACGTGGTCACGCACCGCGCCGAGGCCGCCGCCGTGGTCGACCTGCTCAATGGCAGCATCACGGCGATGGTTGGATCCACGTCCGTGAAATCCATGGTGGACTCGGGGAAACTGATCGGCATTGCGGTCACCAGTCCTCAGCGCTGGGACGCCTTTCCGAACCTGCCCACGCTGGATGAGGCGGGGGTGAAGGGGTTCGACGTTCAAAGCCTGAACGGCATCGTGGCACCTGCCGGCACCCCGCCAGCGATCATTGCGCGCCTGAATGAAGCGTTTCGCAAGGCCCTGTCTCCCGAGATTCGCAAGCGCATGTCGGACGGTGGGCTCATCCCGGTCACGTCGACGCCGGAAGAGTACGGTAGCCTGATGCGCAGCGAACTCGACCGCTGGCGGCCCGTCATGCAGAAGGCCAACCTGAAGCTTGAATAGGGGCGACCTTGAAGGGAGTGCCCGCATTCACCTGATGCTGTGAAGGTGAGCCGTCAAGCAGCTTCTGCGTGAAAACGGTTCCTATGCCGCCGGGGCGGCCTCGCGCAGGTAGCGCCCCTGCAGGTGGCCTTTCAAGGTCGTGCGGCACATATGCCGCACCTGGTCCGGGTCGTAGTCGCGCGGCGCGAGGTGCTGGGTGCAGCGGTTGTCCCACATGAGCAGGTCACCAACGCGCCAGTAGTGGCGGTAGGTGAATTCCGGCCGCGTGGCGTGGCGATGCAGGTACTGCAGGAGGCCGGCACTTTCCTCGCGGCTCATTCCGTGGATCTGGCGGATCAATGATTCATTGACGAACAGGGCCTTGCGGCCAGTTTCCGGATGCACCGTCACCAGCGGTTGCACCACGGCCGGGTTGTCGCCGATGTCGGCGCTCACCTTGCCGGCGTCGCGAGCACCGATGCCGCGGTTGCCATAAAAATACCCAAGGTCCTGCACCGATTCCAGCCGGCCGAGCACGCCCTTCATGGTGTCTGACAGCGTGTCGTAGGCCGCGTACAGGCTGGCGAACCAGGTGTTGCCGCCGGCCTCGGGCATGGCGCGGCAGTACAAGAGCGAGCCCAGCGACGGGCGCGTGGTGGCTGATCCGTCGGTGTGCCACTGGCGGCCGACCTCCGCCGTTTCCGAGCGCTTGCCATCGACGATGCGATTGGTGATTTCCAGGATTTCCGGGTGCTCCTTGCCTTGCAGGTTTTTCAGTGCATGCAATTCGAGCTCTCCGAACCGGCGGCTGAAGCGGATGTGTTCTTCAGTCGTGAGATCCTGTCCCGGGAAAACCAGCACGAGATGCTCCAGCCAGGCGGCGCGGATGGCGGCAATCGTGCCCGCGTCCAGGTCCTCCTTCAAGTCGACGCCGGTGATCTCGGCGCCCAATGCGTGAGCCAGTTTTCGTACCTTCATCGCGCGCTCCTCCATGACCGTGTCCAAGGCGACATGTTAGCTAATTGCAGCGGATATCTACTGCGTGATTCCCAGCTGCGTCACCAGCGCCGATAACTCTTTTGTGTCGCGCAGCAGGCGCGCCTGGGCCTCGGCCTGGCTCGTCCCCAGAATCGTTGCGCCGTACTCGGCCATGCGCTTTTGCGTGTTGGGCCTGGCAAGGAATTTGCGAACCTCGTCACCCAGCCGGGCGATGATCGGTTGCGGCGTTCCCTTGGGTGCCGCAAGGCCCCACCAGATCGAGTACATGTAGTCAGGCAGGCCGACTTCAGGCGCACTGGGCACCTGCGGCAGCGACGACAGCCGCTTGCTGCCCGATACGGCGAGCACGCGCACGGCGCCGGCATTGTGTTGCCCCGCCAGGCCTGCGGTCGTGCTGGTGGCGAAGATCACGTCCACCTGGCCGCCCACGAGTGCCGCCATCATCGGGCCCGCACCCTTGTAGGGAACATGAACGAAATCCGTCCCGGTGATTTTCTTGAAGATTTCCCCTGCAATGTGATTGGCTGTTCCGGCGCCCCCGGTACCGACGTTGAGTTTGCCCGGTGTCGACTTGGCGAGAGTAATGAACTCGGCCAGCGTGCGCGCATTGAGCTTCGCTGCGACCGTGATTGCCACCGGCACCTCGATGAACAGGCTGATCTGTTCTAGATGCGCAATCGGATCGAAGGAAAGGTTCGGATAGAGCGCGGGGAAAATGGCCTGGCCGCTGTCGGAGATGAGCAGCCGGTAACCGTCGGGGGGCGCCTTGGCCGCCGCGCCATGGCCAATGGTGTTGGCTGCGCCGGGCACATTGTCGACGACCACAGCCTGCCCCAGCGCCTCGCCGAGGTGCTCGGCGAACAGGCGACCGAGGAAATCGGAACCGCCGCCCGGCGCCGCCGGCACGACCAGGGAAACGGGACGACTGGGCCAAGCCTGGGCCCACGCGCCGCCATGGCACAACACGAACGATGCAAACAGTACGATGAAAGTGCGAACACCGACGTTCATTTTTCCTCCGAAAGATACCTAAACCAGACGGCGCGGATCGCCGCCATTGTTTCCACAGGGTATTGCCGAGGACCGTTGCACATGATTTCAGCGCTAGGGCCACAAGCCGATATCACTTTCGCCATTGACGAGCGATGGCTGGGCGCCATGTTAGCCAATTGCCGCCGATACCGCTGGCGGATAGCCGCGTGTCGTGAATCGGAACGCCGCGATAGTCCGGATGTGAGGCGCTCGACACCCACACCGGGCACGCGAATCTGCGTAAAATCCGGCCTGAGCGCGGGTGTAGTTCAATGGTAGAACGGCAGCTTCCCAAGCTGCATACGAGGGTTCGATTCCCTTCACCCGCTCCAGCCCCTGACCCCATCGGGGGTCTTCTTGTGAACGGGGCCAGGGTCTCCGCTGGCCCCCACATAAATCTGAGCCGCAGGGCGTTTGGTCTTGGCAAGAAGGAAGCTCGAGGATTGAGCACACACCGTTGCTTTGAGCGCAATCGCCCTTGGTTGCCATTGGCAGGCCTTTGGCTCGTCTGGACGCTCGTGTCGGCCTTCGTCATGCTGGCTTACGCCGAGCGTCACCAGTTTGGCTGGCGGTTGCTCGCGCCGCACCTGGCCGTGGTGTCCTGCTTGTTGGCGTCCCTTGTCATCGCCTGTCTGCTCATTGCGCGCACGCGGCTGCCTTCGGCGGCGCGACGCACGCTGCTGGTGGCCGTGCTGGCGGGCGGGCACGCCATGCTGATGACCTGCTATTTGCTGTTCTTTGTCAGTTGGGAGGCCTGGGACCAGGCCGCCTCCTTTGCGGTCGTGGCAGCCTATCTGCCGCAGCTGCCGCAACTGCTCCAGGCGTTGCCGGTGAGCGGCGCACTGGTTGCTGGCGTTTGCGCGCTTGCGCTCGTGCTGGTTCTGATTCCGTACGCGCTTGTATCCGCAACTCTGTTGCGCTCGTTCGAGTGGGCGGTCGGCATGTTGTCGGCGAGGTACGGCAGCTGGACGCGCGTATGGCGTGTCACGGTTCTGGTGACGGCGGTGCTTGCCTGCCCGACCTTGCTCATGCAAGCGGCTGGGGCTGGCGCTGCGGTGGCCGTGAGGATGAACGAGCCGTTTTTCCAGGCCGCCCTCGGTCCGGGCAGGGAGGTCGAAACCATGCGGCTGGATCCCATGGCAGTTGTTCGCGCGCAAAGGGAGCGCGAGGTTGCCCGCAACTACCAGCCACCACCGGCGATACGAAAGAAGAACCTGTTCATCATCACGGTCGATGCGCTGCGAGCCGACCGGACGAGCGTATACGGTGCGGTGCGCGATACGACCCCGTTCCTTCGCAGGCTGCATGACGAGGGAAGTCTGACGCGCATCGACAATGCGTTTTCAACATGCACCGAATCGATTTGCGGCATGCTCGGCATCCTCAGTTCCAGGTATTGGCACCAGGCATCCCTGCGTAGCTTTGGCTTGGCTGATGTCCTCAAACGCATCGGTTTCCAGGTCAGTTTTCTCAATAGCGGAGACCACACCAATTTCTACGGCTTGCGCGCGGCCCTTGGTGCCAGCATGGACCTGTACCGCGATGGCTCAACTACCGCCGGATACGCCAACGACGATGCCAACGTGCTCGAATGGCTGGCGCGGCTCCAACCTGCGGCAGGGGTGCCCCAGTTCGCCTATATCCATCTGATGTCGGCACACACGCTCGGCTCGCGCCGGAAGGAATTCCAGAAGTGGCAGCCGTCCAAGCTCGACGTGTTCAGCTTGCGCGCTGCAGACTACGCACCCTTGGTCAATTATTACGACAACGGCGTATTGCAGGCCGACGCCATGATCGAGCGCATTTTCGCGCAGCTGCGACGGAAGGGCTTGTTGCAGAATTCTGTCGTCGTGATCACGGCGGATCACGGCGAGCTGTTGGGTGAAAACGGCCAGGTAGGCCACGGGCGGTTTGCACCGGTGAACGAATTGGTGCGCGTGCCGCTGCTCATCTACGACGCCGAAAGGTATGGATACCCGCGACGCGCCGTGGCGAGCGTTATCGACGTGGCGCCGACGCTACTGCATCGGATCGGTGCGCCGGCGCCCGGGAGTTGGGTTGGCGAGGCGCTGGGGGTGGCATCCAAGCGACAGGCCGTGGTCATGCAGTCGCGGTTGGGACGCGCCCTCGTCGGGAGATTCGAGGGAACGCTGTGGAAATATGTCGACGGCGGAAATGCTCAGTCGCAGCGACTGTTCGACATTGCCCGTGATCCACTTGAGTTGGATGATCGGCTGCTTCATGTCGATCGCGGCCAGGTCGCACACATCCGGGCTGTGCTCAGAACCGCATTTGGCGAGGCGGGGGGCTCGGCCGTGCCTTGGCTGGGCGGGGGACATTGACGGCGCGATAGAATGAAGCGCCGGTGACGTCTATTGCGCTTGCCAAGGAACCTGCATTCCTGTTGGCCGCGATTGTCCGCCAGGCAGGGCTTGGCAAGATGTCAGGTCGCGTTGACCGCCCCGTGCCATCGGACCCCGGAATTCGGGCGTTGGTGGCCATCCCTGCAACGCGATACAAAAGGAATTTGCTGCATTGACCACGGATATTGCGACGGTTAGAAGAGCTTATCGCCGGTATGCCTCGATCTATGGGGTATTGTTCGGCTGGTCGCTGGAACACGGCCGCAGGCAGTTGGCGCGATTGCTCAAGGCCAGCCCGGGTGAGTCCCTGCTGGAGGTCGGCGTCGGAACCGGGCTGCTATTGCCGCATTATCCGCGCGATATTGCGGTCGTCGGCATCGACGTGTCGGAGCACATGCTCGAAGTTGCGCGGGCTCGGGTGGAGCGCCTTGGCCTTGCGCACGTCACGCTGCAAACGATGGATGCGGAGACAACCGGCTTCGCCTCGGGAAGCTTTGACCATGTCGTACTTCCGTACGTGTATTCCGTCACGCCGGATCCGCGGCAATTGGTTCATGAAGCGCGGCGCGTGTGCAAACCAGGCGGCAACATTTACGTGCTCAATCACTTTTCAGGATACGGATTCTGGAGCGTGATCGAGCCTGTGCTCAGGCCCTTTGCATCGGGCCTGGGATTCAGGCCGGATATTCCGTTGTCCCGGCTCCTGGACGATTTGCGCTGGCGTGTCGTGTCGGACCAGCCGGTGAATGCATTCGGGCTGACTCGCCTGATCCATTTTCGCGCTTGATTCCAGTAGGCGTGGCCGGACAACTTCTGGAAGGTGTGTGCGGTTAGATGTGCCGCTCACCCCACCTCGATGTTGGCTTCAAACCTGAAACACCAGCAGCCAGGGCACCCATGCGGCATGCAGTGCCAGCCAGCTGTTCTGCCCTCGCCACCGCTTTAGCCAGGTGCTGGCGAGCATTTCAGCGGCGGGGTCCGCGCTGGCTAGGGCTTGGCGGGTGTGGCGCAGTTCGGTGGCGAGGTAGATGGCGGCCAATGCCTCCGCAACCGCGCCCACCAGCCAGGGCATCCCGGCTCCTGCCAGGAAAGCAAGCGCCGCGGCCACCGCAGCCAGCCATGCAAGGGTTGCAAGCTTGCCATCGGCCGGTTGAGTTTCTTCGCGAAATGAACGCAGCGCCGCACCCAACGAGTTCCCGCGCTGCAGGGGATCGGCATAGCCGGCGCGATACAATAGGGCGCCGGCGAACAAGGCGCTGCCGATGAGGGCCAATTTCTGGGCGATCACGAGCGCCCAATGGACCCAACTCAGAAGGTTGGACGTTTCCGACATGGTGCGCCTATTGTGCCACCGTAGTGCTACCGGAATTGCCGATTCCTAGCAGCGCGATGAGCGCCCGCCGTGTTACAAGAGGAACAAGCCGCCTTGGTCACAGAGTGTTCGTCGGTAAGCAGGGCTGATCGTCGATGAGTACCGCTGGACGCAGTTCCGGTCATTGGCGATCCTGGGCGCCGCTAGCGGCGCTCTGGCTCGCCTGGACCCTGGTGTCGACTGCGGTCATGCTGGCGTATGCCGAGCGCCACCAGTTCGGCTGGAGGCTGCTCGGGCCGCATCTGGCCGTGGTGTCCTGCGTGCTGGCCTTGCTTCTCGCAGCCTGCCTGGTCATCGCGCGGACGCGACTTTCCGCGGTGTTCCGGCGCGGATTATTGGTTGCCATGCTGGCCGGCACGCACTTCCTGCTGCTGGCCTGTTACGCGCTCTTTTTCATCAGCTGGGAGGCGTGGGACCAGGCGGCATCCTTTACCGTGGTTGCAGCCTATTTGCCGCAACTGCCGCAATTGCTGCAGGCCCTGCCCGTCAGCGGCGCGCTGGTTGCCGGTATCGGTGCGCTGGCGCTGGCCGTCGTGGTGATTCCGTACGCACTGGCATCGTCCGCCCTATTGCGATCGATCGAGTGGGCGGCCAAGGCGATATCTGCGAGGTACCGCCATTGGACGCGCACCTGGCGGCTGGCCATGCTGGTGACGGCGTTGATCGTGTTGCCCGGCTTTGTTGCCCAGGCGACTTGGTCTGTGGGTGCCACGGCTTCGACACTGAACGAGCCGTTCTTCCAGGCCATCCTCGATCCGGGCAAGGAGCTGGAAACCATGCGACTCGATCCTGCCGCCGCCATACGCGATGCACGGGAGCGCGAAATCGCTGCAGCCTATGTAGCGTCCTCGACGCTGCGCAAGAAGAACCTCTTCATCATCACCGTCGATGCGCTGCGGGCCGACAAGATGAGCATCTATGGATCATCGCGCGACACCACGCCCTTCCTGCGCAAGCTGCATCAGGAGGGGCGGCTGACGTGCGTCGACAATGCCTTCTCCGTGTGTGCCGAATCGTTCTGCGGCGTGCTGGGGATATTGAGCTCCCGGTACTGGCACCAGGCGATATTGCACCGATTCGGGCTGGCCGAAGTCCTCAAGCGACTCGGCTTCCAGGTGGCCTACCTGATGAGCGGCGACAAGACCAATTTCTATGGGCAGCGGGACGCCTTTGGGTTCAGCATGGATCTCTACCGCGACGGCTCCACGGCGGCCGGTTACATCAACGACGACGCCAATGTCCTCGACTGGGTGGCGGAACTCAAGCCCCGGGCGGGCGTGCCGCAGTTCGCCTATATCCACCTGATGTCGGTGCATACGCTGGGCAACCGGCATCCGGAATTTCGCAAGTGGGAGCCATCCAGCGTCGGTGTGCGCAACTTGAGCACGGCCGAGTTGATTCCCGCCTATGTCAACAACTATGACAACGGGATTCTGCAGGCCGACGCCATGATCGAGCGCATCTTCGCGCTGCTGCGCAAGAAGGGCCTGCTCGAGGACGCGGTCGTCATCATCACCGCAGACCACGGCGACTTGATTGGCGAGCAGGGGAGGGTGGGCCATGGGCGTTCCGCGCTGGCGGACCCGCTGGTGCGCGTGCCCTTGCTCATCTACGACTCGGAAGGTTATCGCTACCCTCCGCGACCGATGGCGAGCACGGTGGACGTGGCGCCGACGCTGCTGCATCGGATCGGCGCGCCGATCCCCGCCAATTGGGCCGGAGAGGCGCTGGGGGCGCCGGCACGGCGCGAGGCCGTGGTGATGCAG
>CANJXQ010000068.1 GCA_947478805.1 Betaproteobacteria bacterium
ATCCTGGTCAACAATGCGGGCATCCAGTTCGTGTCCCCGGTCGCGGAGTTTCCCGAGGACAAATGGGACCAGATCATTGCCATCAACATGTCATCTGCTTTTCACACGTCCAAGGCGGCGATCCCGATGATGAAAGGCAAGGGGTGGGGGCGCATCGTCAACATTTCATCCGCGCACGGTTTGGTGGCATCGCCTTTCAAGGCGGCCTACGTCACCGCAAAGCACGGTATCAACGGATTGACCAAGACCATCGCCCTGGAGGTCGCCAAAGACAACATCACCTGCAACGCGATTTGCCCCGGCTACGTGAGAACCCCTTTGGTGGACAAGCAGGTGGATGACCAGGCCCGAGTGCATGGCATCCCGCGCGAGCGAGTGATCAAGGAGGTCATCCTCAAGCCGCAGCCGACGCAGCGTTTTGTGGAAGTGGATGAGGTTGCCGGAATGGTCGTTTTCCTGTGTTCGCCTTCAGGCATATCGATCAACGGTGCTGCGCTTTCCATGGATGGTGGCTGGACTGCGACCTGATCGCGCTCATTGAACACATTGTTGTCCAACCGGGGGGAGAGCAGATGACGATTCGTTGGGAGAAGACCACCGTCAACGGCAAGGAGATGCGCGTCTACGTCGGCGTGCCGAAACGCAAGGGACCGCTGCCCGCCGTTGTGGTGGCAATGCACGGACCAGGGCTCGATGAGCAGATGCAGGATGTGTTGCACCGCCTGTATCGCGAGGGCTACGTCGTTGCGGTACCGGATCTGTTCCATCGTTTGCCAGCGGGAATGGACATGATGGCCCGGATCGGCCAGCTGCGCGACGAGGAGATCATCGCCGACATGAACGCCGCACTCGCGCTCCTCAAGGCCAAGGAGATCGGCATCACCCGCGCCGGCGTCACTGGTTTTTGCATGGGCGGGCGCGTCACTTACCTCATGGCCTGCGCAAATCCGGAATTCAAGGCGGCGGCAGTTTTTTACGGAGGCGGCATCATGAAGCAATGGGGTGATGGCCCCGCGCCGTTCGAGCGGTCTGCGGACATGCGTTGCCCGCTGATCGGGTTCTTCGGCGAGGAGGACACCAATCCGTCTCCCGACGACGTGCGCAAGATCGATGCCGAGCTGTCGCGGCTCGGCAAGTGGCATGAATTCCACATGTACAAGAACACCCATCACGCATTCCAGAACTTCCTCAACCCGGATCGCTATCGGGAGCGTGCAGCGCGCGCTTCCTGGGAGGAGTTGCTCGCGTTCTTCACGGAATATCTCAAGCGTTGAGAGTAACCGGCGCGCCACGGGATTCGAATTCAGACGACCAATCACTGCCAGGAGGAGTCAGCATGTCGAAGGAAAACATCGCCAAGGGTGCCGCGCTGCAAAAGAAGATGTTCGGCAAGGACCATGTTCCCAGGCCGCGCACGCCCGCCTGGGACGAGTGGGCGCAGGGAATGCTGTTCGGCGAGCTGTGGAGCGGGCCCAATCTGGACCTGCGCACGCGCAGCCTGATCACGGTTGCCTTGCTCGGTGCCCAGGCGCGGCCGGAGCAACTTGCCCTGCACATTCGCGGCGCCATCAGCAACGGGGCCAAGCCGACCGAAATCGTCGAGGCTTTGCAGCACACCGGGTTGTATGCCGGCTGGCCAAACGGGGCGGCCAGCCTGGCAGTTGCCGAAAAGGTCTTGACCGAAATGGGGCTGTAACGCGCAGCGGGAATCGCGGTTCCGAAGGGCGAATAATCGAGAAACCTCTTGCCACCGTATCGATCGAGGTTGTTTAATTACACCCTTGTTACTCGCGCATGAACGCCGGGGAAGTTGTTGCCCGCCTCCTGCCGGGCACTGCACACAACGCATTGAATGAATCTTGGAGGGAAACGCATGGGAAAGCTTGCTGCGGAGGATCGTTATTACAGTCCGGAAGAGCTGGCCGGCCTGACGCCGGAAGAATTCGTCGCATTGCTGCGTGGCGTATGTGCCTTGCCCGGCCGCGGCTATCTTGACCACCCGCTGGTGAAGAAAATTGAAGCGGGAACGGCGACCTTGCCGCAACTGCGCATGTTCGTGGAGCAGTTCTATCTCCACACGCGCAACATGATGCCGGCATTCGGGCACATGTCCAGCGTCTGCCCGTTCGAGGAGGCGCGCAATACCCTGATCAAGAACCTCGCCGAAGAGGCCTACGGTGCGGTGTCGGGGACAAAGGGGCACCCGGACATGCTGCTCGATTTCGGCATTGCCATCGGCGTGGATGCTGCAGCGGCAAAGAAGAAGCGCCAGCTGCGCCCGAGCCGCAAGGTCACGGATTACTACGAATTCATGTCGTTCTGCCGGCCGTGGTATGTGCCGGTGGCCGCCATCGGCGCGGTGATGGAGGCGAGCACGCCGGACACCTTCAGCCGCATGGCGGAAGGCTTCAAGAAGAATTACGGTCTCAAGGACGAGCAACTGCTCTTCTGGACCATGCATGTCGAGGCCGATAAGGAGCATGGAGACGAGGGCGTGGAAATCGTCGAACGCTATGTCACCACGCCCGAGGCGCGCGCACAGGTGATGGAGTGCGGCGTCGAGAATGCGGAGAACTGGTACGGCATGTTCGATATCCATCGGATGGCGGCTTGACCCTCAATCAAGGGTAATCAACGCGAGGAGCGGAACATGGCATACGATTTGTTGATCAAAGACGCAAAGATCATCGACGGCACTGGAAGCCCGGCTTTTGCCGGCGATGTGGCGGTGAAGGACGGCAAGATTGCCGAGGTAGGGAAGGTCACGGGCGGCGCGACGCGCGTGATCAATGCGCACAATCAGGTCGTCAGCCCGGGATTCGTCGATACCCATACGCACATGGATGCCCAGCTGCTTTGGGATCCGCTGGCGACCTCTTCATGCTGGCACGGCATCACCACCATCATGATGGGCAACTGCAGCTTCAGTGTCGCTCCCTGCCGCCCCGCGGACCGCAACGCGGTTCTCCACACGCTCGAGCGTGTCGAAGGCATGTCCCTTGAGGCCTTGACGGCCGGTGTCGACTGGAGCTGGGAGACCTTCCCCCAATATCTTGGCCGGATCGGCGGCAAGCTCGGCCTGAACACGGCATCGCTCATGGGCTACAGCGCAGTGAGGCAATTTGCGCTCGGCGATGCGGCCTCGGACCGTGCAGCCACGCCAGCGGAAATTGCCACAATGCAGCAGATCGTACGCGAGGGACTCGCGGCCGGCGCCTACGGCGTGTCCTTCAATTTCAACAAGGGGCACGCCTCAGGCGACGGGCGCCCGGTGCCGAGCCGTTTGGCGCCTTTCGAAGAAGTCCTTGCCATCGCTGATGCCCTAAGGGGCAGCAAGACCGCGGTGATCCAGATGAACGACAACCCCTGTCCTGAGCGCGAGCCACTCGATGTCTGTGAGGACATTTCACAGCGCGCGGGTCGCCCGGTCTGGTGGATTCCGCTGCTGCAGTTTTTTGGTCAGCCCGGCGTATGGAAGACCCGCCTCGACCATTCTGCCCGGCAGGTTGCGGCCGGCAGCATGGTCAGGGCCATGAGCACGTCGCGCACCATCGATGTGGTGTTCAACATGCGCAATGCGCACATCTTCGACACCATGGGCGCGTGGCGCAACATGCTGATCAAAAAGCCGGAGGACGTCATGCGCGACATGCGTGATCCGGCCGTTCGGGCTGCGCTGCAAAAGGACATGGATGATCCGTCTCTCAAGCTCGCATTCTCGCGCCGGTGGGACATGGTGGAAGTGGCCGAAGTCAAGAATCCGAAGTTCAAGGCCCTCGAGCACCGCATGATTGCCGATCTCGCGAAGGAGCAGGGCAAGAAGCCCTTGGACGTATTCCTTGATCTGTGCATCGATGACACGATGGATACGCTGTTTCTTACGATTCTCGCCAACGGCGACGAGGCGGCGGCGGCAGAAATCCTCAGGGCGCCGCATACGCTGATCGGCCTTTCGGACGCCGGGGCTCATGCGGCCCTTGAATGCGGCTACGGCTTCACCACATACCTGCTCGGCCATTGGGTGCGGGACAAGAAAATCATGCCCATCGAAGAGGCGGTCCGCAAACTCAGCTCAATGCATACGGACCAGATGGGCCTGACTGATCGCGGTCGCATCAAGCCGGGCCAGAAGGCCGATATCAATGTGTTCGACCCGGAAACGATCGAGATGCTGCACCCGGTGGCGGTGAACGATTTCCCCGCCGGCGCGCGCCGTTACATCCAGAAGGCCAATGGGATCAGCTATACCCTGGTCAACGGCCAGGTGCTGATGGAAAACGGCGAACACACCGGCGCCTACCCGGGGCAATTGCTCAAGGGAAACTAGGCATCGTTCAATGGGCGCGGGTGGCAATAGTTGCAAGGTGCAAGTCCGGCGCGGCGCCGGGCTTGGTGGAGTAAACATTCAAGGGGGAAGGCAATGTTGATGCGCTCAGGCAAGGGTGTGCTGTCCAAGGCAGTCGTCGGTTTGATGCTGGTCGCGGCAAGTGCGGGCACGGCCATGGCACAAAGCGGCAAGCCGATCGAGTTCCGCGTTGCGAGCGAGGCCCCGCCCGGGCAGCTGGTTTCAATTTCAATCGATCGATGGGTCGAGGCTGTCAACAAGGAGTCGGGTGGCCGCTTCAAGGGTGCCTCCTTCCCTGCGGGGCAATTGTTCAAGGATCGCGATGCGCTGCAGGTGATCGGGCAGAAGGGCACGCTCGAATTCGCGGTGCCCAATCTTGCCATCGTGTCTTCAGTGGTTCCTTCGCTGAATGCACTCAACCTGCCGTTCCTCCTCTCGCCGGATACGCCACAGCGTTTCCAGCAAGCGGTCGGCCTGGAGTCTCCATTGGGCAAGCGCTACCAGTCGGAGGCTCGCGCCCGCGGCATCGAAGTGGTGCTGGTGCGGCCGGTCGGCAGCATCATCCTGATCTCAAAGTCGCCGATCAATACGCTGGCCGACCTTCAACGCAAGAAGATCCGCCACTGGGGCGGTGGCGCCTATGCCGAGAGCGCCATCACGCGAATGGGGGGCTCGCCTGTGTTCGTGCCCGCTCCGGAGGTGGCATCGGGACTGCAACAGGGCGTGATCGACGCGGCCTTCGGCACCGTGCAGTTCTGGGCGGCGGCGCTGGGTGACGTGGCCAAATACGCCATTTGGAGCGACGGCATCGCTGGCGTGGGCCAGACGCTTATCGCCAACAAAGAGTTCTGGGACGGACTCTCCGCCGCAGATCGCAAAATGCTCAACGATTCCGCCAAGAAATGGCTGGTGGACTGGCTGGCCGAGCAGATCGACGCCGGTGTCAAGGAGGACTTGAAGAAGCTGGAGGCAAAGGGCGCAAAGATCAGCAAGCTGTCGGATGCCGAACTTGCCAAGGCCAAACAGCTGACTGCTCCTGTCTGGGATATGGCCAATGATGCGCTCGGCAAGGGTTTCATCGACGAGTTGCGCAAGGGACGCTAGTCGATGCTGCGGCGCGTCGACAAGACGATCTGCCTGATATTCGGGCTGGTCGTCTTCCTCGCCGCCTGCCTGATTTCACTGTCAATCGTATTGCGCGAAACGGGGGTCGGCCACAGCTGGATCGACCCCGTGGTGCGATACGCCATCCTGTGGTGTGCCCTGCTCGGCCTGTGGGCAAGCGGCGGACTCAAGCAGGATCCGCATATCAGCGCAGAGATGCTGGTCAGTCGCGCCGGCCCGGACATGGCCCGGCTCCTCGGGGTTATCCGTTACCTGATCGCGATCTGCTTCATGGCAGTTCTGGGGTATTACGGATGGGTGCAGGTGGCCAACGAGCTGCGCACCGGCATCAGGGAACAGTCGATCCTCAGCCTGCCATACGCGTGGCTGCACATGGTCATTCCCTTGGGGGCAGCGCTGTACGTGATGGTTACGCTGGCGCGCATTCGGGACATCATCCTGCGGCGGGACCGCTGATGGCATGCTGACCAGCGCATGGCCATGGCTGGCCTTTGCAGCCAGCCTGATTTTTCTGCTGGCACTGGGGGTTCCCATCGCCTTTGCGATGGGGTTCTGCGCATTGGGCATGCTGTTCGTTGCGAGCAATGTGCCGCTGACCGTCGCGGTGGTTCAGGCGTTCTCGACGCTGGATTCCTACGTGCTGGTGTCGATTCCTTTTTTCATGCTTTCCGGACAGATACTGAATCTGCCCTCCACCGGGGCGGTGCTCGAAGAGTTCGTGGCGAGCATTTCCCGGCGCTTTCGGGGGGCGCCGGCGTTCGGTGCGGTCATGACGTGCCTGTTTTTCGGTGGTATCACAGGTTCCAGCGCCGCAGAGGCGGCTGCGGTCAGCAAGACGGTTCTGCCGACGCTCAACCGCATCGGGTACCCGCGTGAGTTCTCGGCGGCGGTGCTTGCGACTGCCTCGACACTGGGCATCCTCATTCCACCCAGCATCACGATGATCATCTTTGGCGCAATCGCAGAAGTGTCGGTGCCGCGGCTCTTTCTTGCCGGGGTCGTGCCGGGTTTTATCGGTGCCGCGACGATGGCGGGCTATGCGGTGTGGCGGGCACGGCGATTGCCCATGCAGGAGCAGGTGATAGAGGCCGCTCCTTCAGTCGGCGCGGATGGCAGGCGACGGTTGCCGCTGTTCGTGCGCATGCTGCCCATCCTTGGCATGCCTGTCATCCTCATGGGCGGCATTTACTCCGGCATTTTCACGGCGACCGAATCCGCCGCCGTGCTGGTCATCTATGCGGCCATCGTCGCCATCTTCATCTACAAGGATCGTGACCCGCTGCACCTTGGCAATGCGTTGCGCGACTGTTTCATCGGCACCATGACGATCTACGCGCTGGTGATGGGGGCGAGCCTGTTCGGGTTCTCGGCGACATATCTCGGCCTGCCGCAGTTGATCAGTGGCTCGATCCAGGAGCTGAACCTGAGCGGCTGGCAGTTCCTGCTGGCCCTCAACATCATCATGCTCATTGCCGGCATGTTCATCGACGGGCTGAGCCTGCTGCTCATCATTCTTCCGGTCATGCTGCCGGCGGCGAAAGCGCTGAACATCGACCTGTATCACCTAGCCGTGGTGATGACCGTGAACATCGAGATTGCGGTGCTGACGCCACCGGTGGGGCTGAACCTCTTCGTGCTGTCCAAGGCAGCCGACGTTCCGCTAGAACGCCTGATCCGCTCGATCATTCCCTTCATCATATTGATGTTCCTGCTGCTGATGCTGTTCTCGTACGTTCCGATATTGTCCACCTGGTTGCCGCGAGCGGTCGAATTCTGAGCGCGGGACGCGAGGGTACTTAGAGTGCCTAACAATGCGAGGGGACATATTCCCTCGCGCTCCCCTAAATCGGGGCGCCTAACGGCAATTCTGTTAGGCGCTCTTAGAGGCGCTACTGCGCCCTCGTATCGTCAGGCATCACTAATCCAGCGTGCGCTTGTAGAAGCGCAGCCCGAGCAGTATCACCACCAGCATGAATGCGAGGATCGGCCAGATCTGCGGCCACAGCTCGTGCAGTTCGTTCCCCTTGAGCATGATGCCGCGCACCAGCACCAGGAAATGCGTGAGCGGCAGGATGCTTGCCAGCCACTGCGCCCATTCGGGCATGCCCCGGTACGGGAACATGAATCCCGACAGAAGGATCGACGGAAGGAAGAAGAAGAACGTCATCTGCATGGCCTGGAGCTGGTTTCGCGCGATCGACGAGAAGGTGATGCCCAGGGTCAGGTTGGCGGCGATGAAGATCAGCACCACGAAGAACAGCACGACCGGATTGCCTTTCATCGGCACGTTGAAGACGAACTGGGAGGCGAGGAAGATCAGCCCGACCTGGATCAGTCCGATCATGATGTAGGGGACGATCTTGCCGGTGAGCACCTCAATGGGCAGCGCCGGTGTCGCCAGCAGGTTTTCGAAGGTGCCGCGCTCGCGTTCGCGCGTCACAGCGAGGCCGGTCATCAGGATCATGGTCATGGTGAGGATGGTCCCGAGCAGCCCCGGCACGATGTTGTAGGCGGAGATGCCCTCCGGGTTGTAGCGGCGATGCACCCGGAGGTCGATCGGCGCAGGGGAGGGTGACGCGGCACCGAGGGGGCCGGCGAGGTCGCGCGCCAATGCCGTCGCCGCCAGCACCTGCAGGGCGCCGATGGCATTGTTGGTAGCCGATGGGTCGGTGGCGTCGGCCTCCACCAGGATCTGCGGCTGTTCGCCGCGCACCAGCAGCCGCGAGAAATTCTCCGGAATATTCACCACGAACTGCACCTGGCCGTGGGCGATCAAATCCTCGGCCTCGTCTTCCCGCGCCACCTGCACGACGCCGCGGAAATAGCCGCTGTTCTCCATGGCGCGAATGAACGTCCTGGCATATGGGCTGTTGTCGGCAGACAGCACCGCAGCGGGCAGGTTCTTCGGGTCGGCGTTGATGGCGAATCCGAACAGCAGCAGCTGCATGACCGGGACGCCAATGATCATGCCGAAGGTCAGTCGGTCCCGCTTGAGCTGGATGAACTCCTTGCCAATGATCCCGAACCAGCGGGAAAGCGAAAAGCCGTTCATCGCTTTCCCCGTCTGAAGTGGGGGATATGCAAGGGGGACTCCCCTTGCACCCATGGCCCGAACCAGCGGGAAAGCGAAAAGCCGTTCATCGCATTCCCCGTCCGAAGTGGGGGATATGCAAGGGGATCTCCCCTTGCACCCACGGCCCGAACCAGCGGGAAAGCGAAAAGCCGTTCATAGGGGGCGCTTATTGCTCGACAAAATTGTCCGTCGCGCCGGCCATCAGCGAGATGAACACATCTTCGAGCGTGGATTCGATCGGCTCGACGCGATAGGCCGCATCGCTGGCGCAGGCGGCAAGCGCATCCCGGAGCAGCGAATCATCCTGCCCGGTGACATGCAGGGTGTTGCCGAAGGGTGTGACCTGCCCGACGCCCGGTAGCGCGCGCAATGCCGTGGACAGGTAAGCCAGGTTTGGGCCGGTGACGGCATAGGTATGCAGTTTCTGGCTGCTCACGACCTCGGCTGCCGTGCCGGTGGCGAGCAGCTTTCCATAGGCGATGTACGCGAGCCGGTGGCAGCGCTCGGCTTCGTCCATGTAGTGCGTCGATACCAGTACGGACAGGCCATCGGCGGCGAGGGCGTGAATCTCTTCCCAGAAGTCGCGCCGCGCCTTTGGATCCACGCCTGCGGTCGGTTCATCCAGCAGCAGGAGCCTCGGCTGGTGCAGGAGGCAGGCGGCCAGGGACAATCGCTGCTTCCAGCCTCCTGACAGCGCGCCGGACAGCTGGTTGGCCCGGGACTGCAGGCCGAGGCGTTCCAGCGCGCCATCCACTGCCTCGCGTCGATGCTTCATGCCGTACATGCGTGCCACGAAATTCAGATTTTCGCGGATGGTCAGGTCTTCCCACAGCGAGAAACGCTGGGTCATGTAACCGACCTCGCGCTTGATGGCGGCGGTCTCCCGCAGCACATCGTAGCCAAGGCAGGTACCGCTGCCGCTGCCAGGGTCGGGCGTCAGCAGCCCGCAGATCATGCGGATGGAAGTCGTCTTGCCGCTGCCATTGGGGCCGAGGAAGCCGTAGATCTCGCCGGCGCGCACCTGCAGGGAGAAGTCCCTGACCACGTGCTTGGGGCCGAAGTGCTTGTTCAAGCCCCGAACGTCGATGGCGAACTCGGTTCCGGCGTTCATTTGCCTGCAGCCCCGGCAGGGGCCAGCTTCACGTCGACCGGCTGGCCGGGGCGAAGGCGTTGTGCGTCCTGCGTGGTGGGGCGCGCCTCGACCATGAACACCAGCTTCGCCCGCGACTCCTTGCTGTAGATGATGGGCGGGGTGTACTCGGACTGTTTCGAAATGTAGCTGATGGTGGCGGGTATCTCCGCGCCGCAACCGTCACAGGCGACGCTGACGGGCTCGCCTTGTCGAATCGCGCCCAGCTGTTGTTCTGTGACGAAGAAGCGGACCTTGACGTTGCCGGCGGGCAACAGGCTCACCACGGGGCGCCCCCCCGGCACCCATTCGCCTTCGTTGAAATAGGTGTCCTGCACCAGCATGGACGCGGCCTGCGGCGCATTGACCCGGCGCTGGCCCAGTCGCCAATCGCCCTGGGCGAACGCCGCCCGTGCGGCCTCGACGTCGGCCTGCGCCGCCCGAATCTCCGCATCGCGCCCGAGCGTCAATTGCGCCACCCGGCCCTGGGCCTCGGCCTCGGCCACGCGCGCCATGTCTCGTTCATGGTTGGCGCGCGCCTGGTCCAGCGCCGACTGGCTGATGAAGCCGCCGGCAAAGAGCTTTTCCTGTTGCGCGAGCTGGGTGATCGAGAGCTTGCGCGCCGCAGCCGCCTGTTCGGATTGCGCGCGCACTACATCGACTTCGGGGGCGCGGCGGCCGGCGCGCAGGTTGGCCAGGCGTTGCTCGGTGGCACGCACCCGTTGCTCGGCTTCCTTGCGGCCGGCCTCTTCGTTGCCGCTTTCGAGGACGAACAGCAGCGCGCCCGGCGCTACGCTGTCACCGCGGCGCACCTGCAGCGTGGCCAGCGTTCCGCCGCTGGGCGCGGCGGCCAATACAAATTCGCCTTCGACATAACCCTGGAGGCTTGATTTTGTTTCGGAGCCGCACGCTGCCATCAGGACGGTTGCCACCAGGAGCGCGGCGCAGGAACCGGCGCGTCTGAAGAGGCGCGAGATCGTGGGCATCATTTGCGGGCCTTCCTGACGGGAACGTTGCCGACCTTGCGCGTGGACCTGCGCGTTTGCAGCATGGGGAACCGATTGACGATGAACTGGCTTGCCAGCCCGATCTCGCGGCGGGCGTCGGCGTTGACCCGGGCGTGGTGCAGCATCGCGGTACCGACCAGCAGGGCGTGCGCCAGCGCCACGGAATCCGCATCGTGGGGAATTCCCAAGGCCTTGAACAGCTCAGACAATTTGCCGCGGATACGCGCGATCAGGCCGCGCAAGGCCTCGGCGATGACAGGATCGTCTTCGGCGGCGCTGATCAACCCGATCATGACGCGCGCGCGGCTTCGGTCGGCGAGTTCCTTGCCCAGGGTGCGCGCCAGCGTGGCCGCAGTGAGGCGTCCCGTGCTCGCCTTGGCCAGCAGGGGTTGCGACAGGGTCTCCATCGAACGCTGCGCGACGCCGATCATCAGGTCACGCCGCGTCGGAAAGTAATAGGTCAGGTGGCTTTGGCGAAGCCCGCTTTTCTTGCAGACCCTGGGTTGCGTGAGGCTGCGCAATCCGTTCTCGGCAAGGAGTGCCGCGGCGGCATCCAGGATGCGCGTGCGAGCGTCCGAGAGCGGGTCCTGGCCCGTATTGCCGGCCGGCGCTCCGGTAGCGGGCTTCGCCGCAGGATACCGCGGAGCCGTTCGTGCGGTCATGGCGGCGCGTATGGGTTCAGTGCGATGTCTTGCCATTTGGTAAGTGTACCAATATGGGTTGGTAAGTCTACCAACGCCGGTGAGTCGTGCGCGCGGTCGGGGGCTGCTGGCCTGGCCTGTCTTTCTTTACCCCAGGGCTTGCATGGGTTTGGATGCGCCACATCGAGCTGGGGTGCTGCTTGTATGCACTTGTGATTGGGCGCGCCGCCCACATCTACCGGCCATGTTCATGGTGAACATTGCGCGATTCGCCGATGCTGATCGGTGCGGTAGGGCACAGAGGAACCAGGCAGGACAAATTAAGCTTTGTATTTTCAAGGAATTGCGGTCAAAGCATGAAAACGAACCGAAGCGGTGCATGGATGTGGGGTCAGGCACTGGAAATGCTGGAGAACGCGGAGCGTCTGCAGCGACAGTTCCTGCAGCCCGGTGCGGGGCGAGGTGGTCGCTGGGAACCGCCGGTGGACGTCTACCAAAGCGGTGACGACTTGTGGATTTTCATTGCCTTGCCCGGAGTCCCGCAGGAGGGCGTCGAGGTGCTCATTGAGGGCACCACGCTCATTGTTCGCGGTGATCGGCCCTTGCCGCGTTTTGCGAAAGGGGCGGTCATCCACAGGCTGGAGATACCTCATGGGCCGTTCGAGCGCCGCATCGGCCTGCCGGGTGGGCGCTACCAGTTGCTCCAGCGGGCTTTCGACGCCGGTTGCCTGGTGCTGGGCCTGAGGCCTTTATGAGCGATTCAAAAAGCAGCGAGACAGGGCACGTAGGTTGAAAGCAAGGTGATCATAATGACCTCCTACAAGAAAGAGAAAAGGCAGGATGATATGAAACTTGATAATAATAATCTGGTCACGGTTGGCACGGGCGCACCCGCCGACGGCATTGTGCAAGCCGAATCTGCGCCGCAGGCGGCCATCGCCGCTGCCGGCTCCCCCGGCGTGGACACGGAAAAGGAGGGCATCCGCGAACTTCCGGAGGACGCCATCATCCTCCTGCCGGTGCGCAACATGGTCATGTTCCCGGGTATGGTCCTGCCGGTGGCCTTTGGGCGCGCGCGCTCGGTTGCAGCCGCGCAGGCGGCGCTGAAAAGTGAGCAGCCCATTGGCCTGATTCTGCAAAAGAAGGCCGAGGTCGATGCTCCCGGCCCGGATGACCTGTACCGCATCGGCACGACTTCCACCATCCTGCGCTATGTCACCACGCCGGACGGGTCGCACCATGTCATTGCGCAGGGCCGAGGACGCTTTCGCATTGTCGAGTTCCTGGACGGCTTCCCGTTTCTCGCGGCGCGTATTGTGCAGATCGAGGAGCCCGAATACGAGGCGAGCAAGGCGGGAACCGAGCTTGAGGCGAGTTTCCTGCAACTGAAAGAGCGTGCCACCAAGGCGCTGGAGCTGCTGCCGCAAACGCCGCAGGAGTTCGTGCAATCGGTGCAGGGACTGAAGTCGCCGGGAACGCTGGCCGACATGGTCGCGGGCTTCATGGATGCAACGCCGGCCGAAAAGCAGATCGTGCTGGAAATCGTGCCGCTCTCCGAGCGCGTGGACACGGTGCTGCGCATGCTGGCGCACCGCATCGAGGTGATGAAACTGTCGAAGCAGATCGACGAGCGGACCAAGGCAAGCATGGACGACCGCCAGCGCAAGTTCATGCTGCAGGAGCAGATGAAGTCCATCCAGAAGGAGTTGGGCGAGGACGATGGCGCCAATGCCGACCTGGATGACCTGAAGAAAGCGGTTGCCGAAGCCGGCATGCCCGAAGAGGTATTGAAGCAGGCGCAAAAGGAATTGAAGCGCTTGGAGCGCTCCAGCGAGGCATCGGGCGAGCACTCGATGATCAGCACTTACCTAGAATGGCTGACCGAACTGCCGTGGAAGGATCCGGAGGCCGACAACATAGACATCGCCAGTGCGCGCGCCATCCTCGACGAGGATCACTTCGGCCTGGAAAAGGTGAAGACGCGCATCCTCGAGTTCCTCGCGGTGAGGAAGCTCAATCCGTCCGGTCATGGCCCCATCCTGTGCTTTGTCGGCCCGCCGGGCGTGGGCAAGACCTCGCTCGGCCAGTCCATTGCACGGGCACTCGGCAGGAAGTTCGTCCGCGTGGCACTGGGCGGCGTGCATGACGAGGCGGAGATCCGCGGCCATCGGCGCACGTACATCGGCGCGCTGCCGGGCAACGTCATCCAGGGCCTGAAGAAGGCCGGAACGCTCGGCTGCGTCATGATGCTGGATGAGATCGACAAGCTGGGCGCCGGCGTGCACGGCGACCCGTCATCGGCCATGCTCGAAGTGCTGGATCCGGCGCAGAACCACACCTTCCGCGACAACTACCTCGCGGTGCCCTACGACCTGTCCAAGGTGTTGTTCATCGCCACGGCCAACGTGCTGGATACCATCAGCGGGCCGCTGCGCGACCGCATGGAAATCATCCAGCTTCCCGGCTACACGCAGGAAGAGAAGCGCCAGATCGCTCGACGCTACCTGGTCAAACGCCAGCTCGACGACAACGGCCTGAAGCCCGAGCAACTCGACATTACCGATGCCGCGCTCTCGGCCGTGATCGCCGACTACACCCGCGAGGCGGGTGTGCGCTCCCTGGAGCGCACCATCGGCTCGTTGGCGAGGAATGTCGCGGTGAAGATCGCCGAGGGCAAATCCGAGCGCGTGACCGTGGATGCAGGAGACCTCGTTCCCATCCTCGGCCCGGTCAAGTTCGAGAGCGATGTGGCGCTGCGTGCCGGGATGCCGGGCGTCGCCACCGGCCTCGCCTGGACACCCGTGGGCGGAGACATCCTGTTCATCGAGTCGAGCCGCACCCCGGGAAGCGGGCGCCTCATCCTCACCGGACAATTGGGTGATGTGATGAAGGAATCGGCGCAGGCGGCGCTGACGTTGGTGAAGTCTCACGCGCAGGTGCTCGGCATCGACGCCGCAGCTTTCGAAAAGACCGACATTCACGTGCACGTGCCCGCCGGTGCCATCCCCAAGGACGGCCCCAGCGCCGGCGTGGCCATGTTCACCTCGCTTGCATCGCTGTTCGCGGATCGAGCGGTGCGCAGCGACACGGCCATGACGGGCGAAATCTCCTTGCGAGGCCTGGTGCTGCCGGTGGGCGGTATCAAGGAGAAGGTGTTGGCCGCGCATCGCGCCGGGATCAAGCGGGTGATGCTGCCTGCGCGTAACAAGCGCGACTACGACGAGATTCCCGCCGAGACGCGCGCGGCCATGGCGTTCCACTGGCTGGAGAACGTGGACCAGGCGCTGGCCTTGGTGCTCGAGGAGGCGGCTCACGCCTAGACCTTTTCCGCCACTCGATTCCCGCGGCACAGTCGCCGCCGTAAGAAGTACACTCACCTTGTCCGATGGAGGGACGAACGATCATTGCTCAAGGGGGGCGGCGTGTCGGAAACAGCGGGTGGGTCACCGGGACGGGGCGGGGCGGGGCATTTCGATCATGAAACCGATTTGCTGGTCTTTGGCAGCGGTGTGGGAGGCCTCGCGGCAAGCATTTTCGGCACCAAGCGCGGCCTGCGTGTGCTGCTGTGCGAGAAGTCCGAGCAGGTGGGCGGAACGACAGCGACTTCGGGCGGAATCGTCTGGATTCCCAATACCCGCCAGTCGCGCGAGGCGAACTGCGGTGACTCCGAAGAGCGCGCCCGGCTCTATCTGAAGATTGAACTGGGGGACTACTATCGCTCCGACCTGATCGATGCCTTCCTCGGATCCGGCGGCGAGGCGCTCGCGGCGCTGGAGGATGGCACTGACGTCAAATTCGACCTCGTTGGCTGGCCCGACTATCACCCGGACCAGCCCGGTGCGTTGCCCAAGGGGCGTTCCCTCCAGGCGCGCAGCTTCGACGGTCGAGAGCTGGGAGACGACTTTAAGCGGGTGCGGCCGCCCATTCATCGCCTGATGCTCCTGGGTGGCATGAGCATCGGAGCGGACGAGGTGCCTCACTTCCTGCGCCCCTTCTCGTCATGGAAGTCCTTCAAGCATGTCACGACGAAGCTGTTGCGCTACGCGGGAGACCGCCTTCGCTATCCGCGTGGCACGGACATTCGCAATGGCAATGCGCTGGTGGCGCGCGCCTATCTCACGCTGAAAAAGACCAAGGCCGAAATCTGGCTGAACAGCCCCCTGGTGGAACTGATTCATGAAGGCGGGCGCGTGAGCGGCGCCGTGGTCTGCAAGGACGGCCGCAATTTGCGTATCCGGGCAACCTGCGGCGTCGTGCTGGCCACCGGCGGCTTCCCGCGCAATCCGGTCATGCGGGAGAAATTCGCGAGTCACTTCCCGCACCAGCAGACGCTTGCATTTACCGGCAACGTCGGCGACGGCATCAATGCGGCGCTGGCCGTCGGCGCATCGGTGGATACGCATCTCGCGAGCCCGGGGTTGTGGACGCCGTCATCGATGGTTCGTGATGCGCAAGGCAACGAGACGGCGGTGATCTACGGCTATCTGGATCGTGGCAAGCCCGGCGTGATCGCCGTCGATCGGCGGGGCAGGCGCTTCGTCAACGAATCGAACTCGTATCACGACATCGTCATGGCGATGTTCAACCATGCCCGCGAGACGGGCGACGGGAAGGACGCGCTGTATCACTTCGTCTGCGACCGCAACTTCGTGCGCAAGTACGGACTGGGGTTGCTGCGGCCCAGTCCCATGACGCTGAGCCTGAAGAAGTGGATCGACTCCAAGTACATCACGGTGGGCGACACGCTGGAGGAGCTGGCCAAGGGGATCGGCGCCGATCCGAAGACGCTGGCCGCCTCCGTGCAAAGGCACAATGAATTTGCCAAGACCGGCGTGGACCTGGATTTCGGCAAGGGCTCGAATGCATACAACCACAACCTGGGAGATCCCGGCGTCAAGCCGAACCCCAATCTGGCGCCGATCGACGAGGCGCCCTACATCGCGCTGCGCATCCACGCGGCGACGCTGGGTACCACGGCTGGACTGAAGACCGATGGCGACGCCTGCGTGCTCGGCGGCGACGGCAGGCCCATTCCGGGCCTGTATGCCTGCGGCAATGAGCTGGCGTCGGCCATGCGCGGCCTTTATCCCGGCGGTGGCGTGACGCTAGGGCCGGCGATCGTGTTTGCCTACCGCGCGGTGAAACACCTGGCGGCGCAGGGGAAGGCGACGTAGGCGAGCAGTCAATCGCTAGTGCGCGTCAGCGAAGCGCCAGGCCGAGCAGGCGCGCCGGGTTGGCGCTCGCCATGCGTTGCAGGTCTGCCTCGGCAATGCCTTCGGCCCACAGGTGCTCGAGGAAGTCGCGCAGGCCGGGTGCCGGGCGCGGCACGCTGTCGCTCCAGCCGTAATCGGAGCCCAGGGTGCAGCAGTCCGGGCCCACATGATGGATGTAGCGCGCCATTTCCCTGGGACTCTTTCCGGTGATGCCGCGCACGGTCTGGCAGCACAGTGCGGTGAATTCGATGGTGGCCCCGAGATCCGCGAGTTCCCGGCATTGCTCCGCGCTCAATTTGGGGCCGGCCAGGTGTTCGCCCGCATGGGTCACCAGTACCTTGCCCTGGCGAGCGAAGGCCCGGGCAACCGCGAGGTGTTCCTCTGCAGTGATGTGGCCGGTGGCGAGGATGGCGTCCTTCTCGCGGATCATCGCGAAGATCTCGTGCACGACGGGAATCAGTTTCCCGGATTCGTCGAGCAAGCCGATGCCGTTGCCTGCCATCTTGCGCCCGTTGATGAAGTCCTGCCGGCTGTTGATCGTGGGCAACCAGACGATCTTTGCGCCCATGGCGAGCGCGGTCTGCACGGCATCGACATTCAGGCCGCCGGAAGGGTAGTCGAGGCAGACGCCGCCGAAGCACCGCAGTCCTTCAACCAGCGACTCGACGTTGTCCGCGACCTGAGGAGAAGCAAACGAATGCGACTTCAGGACCAGTGCCGCATGGCCGCTGGCCGCCGCCTCGCGGGCGGCGTCGATGGCGGTGACGCTGGCCACGTGGTGATGCGGTTCGAGGCTGCCGCCGGTGTGGTCCGGTCCAAAATGGCAGTGCAGGTCGATGGCATTTTCGATACGCAGCGTCATGGCGGCAAAAGCCCCGTGGTAGTGGAACAACAAGCAGATTTCATGGGAGCCTCGTCTTGACGCGGGGCGGCGCCTGCAGCGATTACACCGCCCCGTTGCAAGCTAAAACCCCAGCAGCTTGATGATCATCGCCTTGCGCGCGAGATTCTCGGGCTTGGTGTTTTGATACTCCTTCGGCAGGCCAGCCGTGTCGTACATGGTGATGCCGCCCGGATCGTCGTTGAACACCTTGTTGCCCTCGCGTGACAGCACATAGTGGGCAAGCAGTCGGGCCGCATTGGGGTGCTTCGACTTCGCCACGGCGGTCAGCATGACCTGCATTTCCACCCCGGTGGTGTACGCCGGTGTGGTCATGTCCACGGGTGCTCCTTTGTCCTTCAGTCCCTGCACCTGGCCCGGAACGGTGGGCGGATGGGCGATGCCTTCGCCGGCGGCCATCGCCTGTAGCGATTGCACGCCATCGCCGCTCTGGCGCGGCGCCTGTTCGCGAAGCTTGGCAAAGAAAGCCTCGCCGTGCCGGTCGAGGACCGTGGCCCACAAGTCGATGTAGGCATCCGATGCGGAGGGGTTGGCGAGCACGACCTGGCCCTTGAAGCGCGGGTGCAGCAAGTCGGGCCAGTCGCGCGGGATGTCGCCGCCCGAGAGCTTGTCGGTGCGATAGCCGATCCCCCATGGCGCGATCTGCACGATGGCGACCGGGCCCTTGTTGAAGCGGGCAGGAAACTCGCCGCTCTTGAGTGCCGGAATGCCGGCCTCGGAAATCGACTGGACCCAGCCTTTCTTGATCGCGTCGTTGGCGAAGCCGGCGACGTTACCGGCAAAGAACGCCAGTTCCGCGGCGATGTTGCCGGACTCGGCTTCCGTCGCATAGCGTTGCCCCAGCGCGGCGCTGGAGAGCCGCACATAGGGAGCCTTGATCCCGTATTTCTCGCTGAATGCAGCCGTGACCCGCTTGGCGACGTTCTCGGTGGCTGCGACGTAATAGACGATCTCGCCTTCGGCCTTGGCCGCCTTGATGAGTGCGTCAAGTTCTGCCTGCACATTGGCGGCAGGGGCAGCCTTGGCTGCCGGGCGCGCCGGCGCCTGTTGGGCCGAAGCTGGCAGTGACAGACTGAATACCATTGCCGCAGCTGCAAGGAGCGCGGCCTGTTTGGGCGTGCTGAACGAGATCGTGTGTGTGATTCCAGGTTGCATCATGCTCTGTTACCTCCTCTTCGATGACAGGGATACTGCTGTAGGTTGACGCGCGAGAAAATCAAATGCGGGGAGCCGAGGCGGTGCTTGCCGGTGATCGCGTTCGGGACGGCTAGTTCCAGGTCGCTGCGCGCGACTCGGCGATATCGAGCTCTGAGCCGCTGATGTGCCGGGCGGCATCGGAGGCCAGGAAGGCGATGCCTTCGGCGATGGCGCGCGGCGGGATCAATTCGCCCGGTGCCGGTGCCTTGCCCTTCCAGGCGATCACCGCGGGATTGTTGTTCATCATCGTGTCCACGGGCCCCGGGTGCACGATGTTGACGGTGATTCCCTTGGACTCGAGTTCGAGGGCGGCGGACTTGACGAGGCCGATCAGCCCCCATTTCGAAGCGGAATAGGGCGAGTTTCCTGCCGTTCCCCGCCGCGCCGCGAGCGATCCCACGACGACGATGCGCCCATAGTGATTGGCAATCATGTGCGGCACCACGGCCCGCATGGCATTGGCGACACCCGTCAGGTTGACGTCGATGATGCCCTGCCAGTTGGCGTCGGTCATGTCATGTATGTTGAAAAAACCGGAGATGCCGGCGCAGGTGGCGAGGATATCGATGCGTCCGTATCGCTCGATGACAGAGCCGGCAACGTTCTTGAGTTGGGTGGAACTGCGCACGTCGGCTGTCAGCGGGATGCATTCTCCGCCGGCCTCCGTGACGAGCCGGGTAGTCTCGACGATGTCGTTGCCCTTGGCCAGCGCATAGGCATTGGCGCTGATGTCGTGCCGGGCATCGCCCAGGTCGCATACCGCCACGCGGGCGCCTTCCGAGGCCAGTTTCAATGCGGTTTCCCTGCCGATGCCCCGCGCACCGCCAGTGATGAGCGCGACCTTTCCCGAGAGTGTTCCCATGCGTCCTCCTCATTTGCCTCGATGAGCCATTCACGCCCGAAGCAGATCCGGCTGCCAAGCGCTGCGACAAATCCCCCGAATCGATGGTACGTGACACTTCATCGCGTCGCAACACAAGTCTTTTTCAAAGAGGTATAAGCCTTCCTCCGGGCTCATACCTCTTTAAAAAAAGACTGGGGATTGCTCCATGCGTCCGAGGGGCGCATCATTCAAGGTGGAATGAAACGAAATCATCGCTGAGGGGAGATCGCATCATGAGCATGGTCAAGGACGCAGGCAAGGCAATGTTGCAAGGGCAGGAGATGCCGTGGTCGCTGCATGTGCTGGAGGACGATGTGCCCTGGGTGGCAGCCCGCCCTGGCATCGAGCAGCGCATCCTGCATGCGCGGCCGTCAATGAATTTCATCGTCACGCAGTCGCGCTACCAGCCGGGCGCCCATGCCGGCCGGCATCGCCACGTCGGGCACGTGTTTGCGATGACCAAGCGCGGCGCGTGGAGCCATGACCCGGACAATTTCCCCTATGTGCCCGGCACATACGTCTATGAGCCGGCCAACGTGATTCATTGCTTCTACAACGGACCGCAGGTGAGCGAGGCCATGTTCGTGCTGCAGGGCGACGTGGAGTTCTTCGAAGACGGCAGCGACAAGGTGAAGCACCGCGAAGGCGTCGATATGCTGGTGAAGCGCTACTACGAGCGCTGCGAGGCGGCGGGCCTGCCCAGGCCCGGCATCCTGGCCTGAAGATGATTGCAGTGACAATGGGAGCGCAGATGTACAAGGCGATGGGAAGTTTTGCAGCAGTCGTTCTCGCTGCTACCACAGCTTCAGGCGGGGTAATGGCGCAAGGCGCGCTGAAGCCTGCAAGCCAGTCCGAGTGGGCGAAGATCGGGGAGGCGGCCAGGAAAGAAGGGCGCGTCGCGCTCTATTCGTCACAGGTGCCGCCCGTGCTCACGCGCATGAAGGCCGACTTCGAGAATGCCCATCCGGGCATCACGCTCGAGTACAGCCGCTATCCGAGCGGCATGCTGAACCGCATCGATGCGGAGCGGCAATCCGGTGCTGACGGCGCCGACGTGGCCATCGCCACGGAAGTGGTGGTGCTCGCGCAGTCGCCGGAATTTCCCGACCTGGTGAAGAAGGGTTTCTACAAGGCGCCGCTGGGTCCATCGGTGGCGGTCTGGCCATCGCCCTACGTCATCGCGCAAACGGCGGTGGTGCTGTCGCTCGAGCCCATTGTCATGGCCTACAACACCAATGCGGTGAAGACGCCCATCAGCAGTTACCAGGACCTCCTGCGCCCGGAGTTTCGCGGCGGCAAGATCGGCGCATCAGAACTGGCGGCGACGGCCGTCATTGCCTGGTA
>CANJXQ010000069.1 GCA_947478805.1 Betaproteobacteria bacterium
AACGAAAGCTCGCAGGCTAGCGAAAACAGGCAATCACCGTTCAAATCGGGGACACCCCCAATTGCCTCGAAACCCGCGTCAGTATTGGCTTTCAAGCCGATACCCCTCTCGTTAACCGGACAGTACTGACCTGTATCATGTTCGTGGATTATGGCGCGTCTTCTGGTTCGACGGGATGCGCGACGGGAACTTTCAAGACCTGCGAGAGAGGGAATTGCCGCCATGTTCATCGCCACCACCATTGCCGTCGTGCTGGTTGCCCTCCTGCACCTGTATTTCCTGGTGCTGGAAATGTTCCTGTGGACGCGGCCGACCGGCCTCAGGACCTTTCGCCTGACACCCGAATTCGCCGAGGCCTCCAAATCGCTCGCCGCCAACCAGGGCCTCTACAACGGGTTTCTCGCCGCGGGCCTCATCTGGGGCGCGATCCTTGGCGATGTCGCAATCGAGCAGTTCTTCCTCGGCTGCGTCATCATCGCCGGCCTTTTCGGCGCAGCCACCGTGGGCCGAAAGATCCTGTGGGTGCAGGCGGTGCCGGGATTGATCGCGCTCGGCCTGGTGATCGCCTCGTCGCCCCGGTTCGCGCCGTGATCCGCCCCACGTCCGCACTGCAAGTTGAGCTGCAAGCGTAGCCGTCAGCCTGCCCCGTCCCCACGCCAATTCATCCTTCGCGCGCTGCGATACATGAGCGCCGCGGACAACACCGTGATGATGCCGAAGGCCACCAGCGTGGCCGTGGCGCCGAACAGGTCGGCCAGGGCGCCGGTGGCAAAGCTGCCCAGCGGCATGACCCCGTAATAACACATCACGAACAGCGACATTACCCTCCCGCGCATGTCATCGCGCACCAGGTGCTGCAGCAGGGTGTTGGCGCTGCCGGCGCAGAACACCACGCCGAAGCCCACCAGCACCAGTACCGCCGCCCCGGATGCAGGGGACCCCGTGAGCGGAAAACCGGCCAGGGCTGCACCGGCCACCGCAACGGCGATGGCCACGGCGCGCGGCAGGCGATGCACGCCGCGGTACGCCGCCAGGTAGAAGCTGCCGGCCAGGGAGCCCATGCCCGCCGCTCCGAGCAGGAGTCCCAGAAGTTCCGGCCCCGCGCCGTATACCTCGCGTGCGAAGTACGGCATCAAGGTCAGGTAGGCCGTGGCAAAGAACGCCACCGATGCCGAGAACTGCAGCATCAGGCGAATGGTCGGGGTTTGCGCGGCATAGGCCATGCCCTCCTTGATCGCCTGGACGGGCGATGCCTTCGCCGTCGCGGGCACATGCGCGATGCGCAATATGCTGACGGTCAGGAAAGTCATCAGGTAGGCCGACGCGTTGACCATGAAGCAACCCGCCTCGCCCACGATGCCAACCAGGAAGCCGCCGATGGATGGGCCGATGAGGCGCGCGGTATTGGCGGTAATGGCCACCAGCGCGATGGCATTGGGCAGGTCACTGCTGCCCTTGACCAATTGGGCGGGCACCGATTGGCGGATCGGCGCATCGATGGCGTAGAACGCGCCCAGCAGGAGCGACAACCCTACCAGGTGCCAGGCCTCGATGTGCCCGGTGTACGTCAACACCGCGAGCAGCAGCGCCTGCGCGGCGATGAGCACCTGGTTGACCAGCATCATCTTGCGCCGGTCGAACCGGTCGGCGAGCATGCCCCCGACGGGCGCGAGAAAGAGCAGCCCGATCTGCCCGGCGAAACCGACCACGCCGAGCATGAAAACGGAGCCGGTGATGCGATAGGTCAGCCAGCCCATTGCCACCAGTTGCACCCAGCTGCCCATGGAGCCGAACAGCTGGCCGACAAAAAAAGTGCGGAACTGCGGATGCCGCAGCGCTCGCAGGAATTCAGGCATCCCGTGCCCTCAGGGCGCGACCGGCGCGACGGTTCGCCTGGCTACTCACCGTCCGCCGCGTGCGCTTCCAGCGCCGACAGCGACACATAGCGCAGCACGTTCTGATGCGTGGCCTCGAGGATCACCTGCGGCGCCTTGCCCGCCTGCCAGGCCTGCACCCAGCGCAGCACATGCAGGCACCAGCGGTCGCCGGGACTGAGCCCGCGAAAGCGCATCTCGGGCAGCGGCGTCACCAGGTCGTTGCCCTGCGCCACGCTGAATTCCAGGAACTCGCGCGTGGCCTTGATGCACACCAGGTGCGCGACTTCGGTGTGGCCCTGGGTCGCGCAGCAGCCGTCGCGAAAGTAGCCGGTCAGCGGCGAATAGCTGCAGGCGCGCAGCTCGCCGCCGAGGACGTTCTTTTCCGTGGTGAGGAGCTCGCTCATGATGCATGCCCCGCGATGAAGGCCTTGATTGGGGCCGCATCGGCATCCATGACCTCGCAGCGCTGCGGCAGGGACTCGATGTTGTCATAGCCCGCCGGGCGCGCCGGCGCCCGGCCAATCGCCTCGCGCACGGCGGCATCGAACTTGGCCGCCAGCGCCGTCTCCAGGCAGATCAGGGGAACACCCGCCTCGCGATGGGCAAGGCCGACCTTGATGCCGTCGGCAGTATGCGTATCCACCACGTAGCCGAAGCGCGCGTGGATGTCGCGGATGGTGGCCACGCGATCGGCATGCGTGCTGTGCCCCGACGCAACACCGCTGGCGCGCACGCGCTCCCACCACGGCGAGCCGGCCAGGTCGAAGTGCCCGCTGCGATCGACCTGCGCCCACAGTTCGCGCACCTTGGCGCCATCAGCACCGACAATGTCGTGGATGTAGCGCTCGAAGTTGGAGGCCTTGGAGATGTCCATCGACGGGCTGGAGGTCTCGAACACCTCGCTCGATTTCCTCACCCGGTAGGCGCCCGAGGCGAAAAATTCTTCCAGCACGTTGTTCTCGTTGGTGGCGAGGATGAGCTTGCGGATCGGCAGGCCCATTTTCTTCGCGATGTAGCCGGCGAAGATGTTGCCGAAGTTACCGGTCGGCACGGAGAACGTCACCTCCTGGCCGTCATCCGTGGTTGCGGCGAAGTAACCCTTGAAGTAATACACCACCTGCGCCACCAGCCGCGCCCAGTTGATGGAATTCACCGAACCGATGCGGTACTTCGCCTTGAAGGCGAGGTCATTGGACACCGCCTTGACGATGTCCTGGGCGTCGTCGAACACGCCGCGCACCGCGATGTTGTGGATATTGGCGTCCTGCAGCGAATACATCTGCGCCGCCTGGAACGGGCTCATCTTGCCGTGCGGCGAGAGCATGAACACGCGCACGTTCTTCTTGCCGCGCATGGCGTACTCGGCCGCCGACCCGGTGTCCCCCGACGTGGCCCCAAGGATGTTGAGCGACTCGCCGCGGCGGTCGAGCACGTACTCGAACAGGTTGCCGAGCAACTGCATGGCCACATCCTTGAACGCCAGCGTCGGGCCATTAGAGAGCTGCAGCAGGGCAAGGCCGGGCTCCAGCACTTTCAGCGGTGTAATGTCGTCGCTGCGAAACGCCGCCTTGGTATAGGTGCGATCGACGATGGCGCGCAGGTCGGCGGCGGGAATGTCGTCGATGTAGAGCGACAGGATCTCGAAGGCGAGGTCGCGATAGCCCAACTTGCGCAGTCGCGCCAGATCCGTCGCACCCAGCTTCGGATAGGACTGCGGCACGGCGAGTCCGCCATCCGGAGCCAGGCCTTCGAGGAGGATGTCGCAGAATGGCTTCGCATCCTTGCTCGTCGCGTCCCCGCGGGTGCTGATGTACTTCATGCTTACTTCAATTCTTCAAGTCGGATGCGCGTGACCTTGCCGGTCACCACGGGCAGGCCTTCGATGCGCGCAATGGCGGCGTTGATGGCCTTCTCGCGCGTGGCATGGGTCAACATGATGATGTCCACCTGCTCCTCGCCCTCGGAGGGTTCCTTCTGCACCATGGCATCGATGGAAATCTGCCCGTCGGCCAGGATGCGCGTGATATCGGCCAAAACGCCGGGGCGGTCCACCACCCGCATGCGCAGGTAGTAGGAGGTGAGGACCTCGTCCATCGGCAGGATGCGGGTGGCAGCCAGCTGGTCGGGCTGGAACGCCAGGTGCGGCACGCGATGCTCCGGGTCGGCGGTGTGCAGGCGCGTGATGTCGACAAGGTCGGCCACCACGGCGGATGCCGTCGGCAAGGAGCCCGCGCCGGCTCCGTAGTACATGGTCGCGCCCACCGCGTCACCATTCACCAGCACGGCGTTCATCACGCCCTCGACGTTGGCGATCAGGCGCTTCTCCGGGATGAGCGTCGGATGCACGCGCAATTCAATGCCCTCGGCCGTCCTTCGGGTGATGCCCAGCAGCTTGATGCGGTAGCCCAGTTCCTCGGCGTACTGGATGTCCTCGCGCGTAAGTTTCGAAATGCCCTCGGTGTAGGCGCGCTCGAACTGCATGGGAATTCCAAAGGCGATGGCCGACATGATGGTGAGCTTGTGCGCTGCGTCGATGCCCTCGATGTCGAAGGTCGGGTCGGCCTCGGCATAGCCGAGCTTCTGCGCCTGCGCGAGCACCTCGGCAAAGGGCAGGCCCTTGTCGCGCATGGTCGACAGGATGAAATTGGAGGTGCCGTTGATGATGCCGGCGATCCATTCGATGCGATTGGCGGTGAGCCCCTCGCGCAGCGCCTTGATAATGGGAATGCCGCCGGCGACTGCGGCCTCGAAGGCCACCATGACGCCTTTCTTTTGCGCGGCGGCGAAGATTTCGTTGCCGTGGGTGGCGAGCAGCGCCTTGTTGGCGGTCACCACGTGCTTGCCGTTGACGATGGCCTTGAGCACGAATTCCTTGGCCACCCCATAGCCGCCGATCAGCTCGATGACGATGTCGATGTTTGGATCGGACACGACCTCATTGGCATCCCCGGTGACGGCGACCTTGCCGCCGGTGAGTTTTTTCGCCCGCTCGGTGTCCTTGTCGGCGACTTTGGCGATGACGATGCCGCGACCAGCGCGGCGCGTGATCTCCTCCTGGTTACGGCCCAGCACTTCCCATACGCCGCTGCCGACTGTGCCGATGCCCAAGAGGCCTACATTGATTGGTTTCATATTGCTCATCGCCCTACTCATTTAAGTGATTTTTTAAAGTTGAAAGAGGTGATTACCATGCCCTCGCGAAAGTAGAACTTGTGCGCCTGCTGGCGGTGCGTGCCGGAGTCGAGAATGAACGACTCGCAGCCCGCTCCGCGCGCAATGTCCTGCAGGTGCGCCATCAGTGCGTGACCCACGCCGGTCGAACGCTTCGACTCATCGGTGACGAGGTCGTCCACGTACATGCGCACGCCGTCGGCGGTGTTCTCACTGACGCGGTGCACCGCCACGCCCAGCACCGCCTCGTCCTCGACCGCCACGCACATGCGCGCGCCGCCGGCAAACACGCGTCCCATCTTGCCCGCGTAATCGGCGGGCAGGCCCGGGCGCAACTGGCGATGCACGCGCTCGGCGCGCGCAAGCCAGTGGGGTTCCCTGACGGCACCTGAATCCTCATTGATATCGATGATTTTCATGGATATTCCAAGCTCGCCTGACAGAATGACCGTTAGGCGCCCTGATCTAGGGGAGCGCGAGGGGCTCAGTTGCCAATGAAGTCCCCTCGCATTGTTAAGCTCTCCAATGATACACAGGGCAAGCGCCCATCAGTCGGCGCGGCATCCAATGTCCTGGCGCTCATGCTTGCCGCCCGGCCCCGTCCATGCCCGTGCCGGGGGGCCCGGGCCGCAAATAGCGTTTGAACAGCGGATGATCCAAGGCAGAATGATTCACGGTGAGGCTGAAGATGATCGACCAGAACACCGTGCCTGCGGGCGGCGAGGCCTGCGGCGCCGATTCCGTGAGCGATCCCGCCAAAAGCGCCATCCCCGGGGGCAACATCTCGAAACGCGGCGCCCTGCCGATGGCGGCCAGATGGGCGCGCACGCAAAACAGCGAGGCCTGGTCCAGCATCCACTGCAGTCCGCCGCTGCGCAGGCATGCGGCCAGGTACCGCGCGTTCCAGTCGGCGAACTCGCGCGCCGCCGGCGTCGGCTGGAACCACACGGCACTTGCCCAAAACATGTCCCAGGGGTCCCAGCGCGACGGATGCCATTGGATGATGCCGATGTCGCACGCAGCCATCCTCGAGCGCAGCGCACCCAGGCCCCCAACCACCAATTGGTCGAGATCCAGCACCAGGATCGGCGCGCAATAGGCGTCCATCAACCGCGGCAGCTGCGCGAAGCGCGCGCAAGCGTAGTAGACGCGCAGTTGCTCGCCATCTGTGAGATCCGGATGCTCCCAAGTGCACGCCAGCGACACCTGCAAATCCGCCCTGACCTGCTCGACGTCCTGCACGATCGTCGCGTCCGGTTTGACCACGTGAACGTGGAACAGGCATTCGATCCCGCCGTTGAGGCGCGCCGAATTGACCAGCGCATAGAGGAATCGGCGCAGGTATACCGGGTCGCCGCTGATGAGGATCACGGTCTTGCCGGCCGCGTCTCCGAATGCGCCCTGCAAGGGAGAAATGGTCGCGGCGAGGCTCGCCCGGTCCCGTTCGAGGCCATCGAAGAATTCCCGCGACAGGTGCATCACCCCGTCAGGCCACAGGCCGGCATGGGCCGATTGGCGGAACAGACCGTCTGCCGCCTGGTTGTCACCAGTGATGGCCAGTAGCGCGGCATGGCGGCGTGCGACAAATGGGGAGTCCGGTTTCAGCGTCTGCGCCTGCCGGTAGGCGCCGTTCGCCTCCTCCAGCCGCCCCGCCTCGCGCAAGGCATTGCCCAGGCCCATCCAGGCCGCAAAATCCCCTGCCTCGCGCACCCAGCCCTCGCAGGCGGGCACGCCGTCGGCCTTGCCGATGTCGTTGGAGATGTGCATCACGCCAGTGCGCCAGTCGGCGTTTTGCGGGTTGCGCTCCCAGGCGCGATGCCCGAGACGAAACGCCTCGTCCAGCCGCCCGGTCGCGTGGCAGGTCACGGCCAAGAGGAACGTTGCTTCCGGGTGATCGGCATCGAGCGCGAGCACAGCGCGATAGCTTCGCTCGGCATCGGCGTGCCGCCCTTCGTGGTGCGCGCGCCTGCCCGCTGCCAGCAACTCGTCCAGGCGCGGACTCGTCTCCGGCATCTTGCCTCGTTTCCCGATAATCTGGCGAATCAGGCGTTGCAGCATCTCAGGCCATCGCTTGCCATCGACTGGCCGCGCGCCCGGCGACGCCTTGCGCTGGCCTGGTTGGCGCCACCGTTGCTAGGCACGGCGCTTTCGGTAGGTCTCGCAAAAGCGCGCAATGCGGCCGATCGCCTCGGCAAGGTCGTCGCTGTTGGGCAGGAACACGATGCGCACGTGGTCCGGCTGCGGCCAGTTGAAGCCGGTGCCCTGCACCACCAGCACCTTTTCCGCCTCCAGCAACTCGAGGATGAATTCCTTGTCGTCCTTGATCGGATAGACCGCGGGGTCGAAGCGCGGGAAGAGATACAGCGCGGCCTTGGGCTTGAAACAGGTCACGCCGGGGATCTCGGTCAGCAGCTTGTGCGCGAGGTCGCGCTGGCGGCACAGCCGCCCCCCCGGCCCCACCAGGTCGTTGATGCTCTGGTAGCCGCCCAATGCCGTCTGCACGGCGAACTGGCCCGGCACGTTGGCGCACAGGCGCATGGAGGCGAGGATGTTCAGGCCTTCGAGGTAATCCTGCGCATGGCGCTTGTCGCCCGAGATGATGACCCAGCCGGTGCGGTATCCACAGGCGCGGTAGTTCTTGGACAGGCCGTTGAAGGTCATGAACAGCACGTCATCGGCCAGCGACGCGAGCGAGGTGTGTGTCGCCCCGTCATAGAGCATCTTGTCGTAGATCTCGTCGGCCATGACGATCAGCTGATGCTCGCGCGCAATGGCGACCAGCTCCTTCAGCATGTCGTCGGGATACAGCGCGCCGGTCGGGTTGTTCGGGTTGATGACGACGATGGCGCGCGTGCGCGGGGTGATCTTCGAGCGCAGGTCCGCGAGGTCCGGGAGCCAGCCCGCGCCCTCGTCGCACAGGTAATGGCGCGGCTTGCCGCCGGACAGGCTGACGGCGGCGGTCCACAACGGATAGTCGGGCGCAGGGACCAGCACCTCGTCGCCCGCCTCGAGCAGGCCCTGCATGGCCATGACGATGAGCTCGGACACGCCGTTGCCGACGATGATGTCATCCAGGCCCACGCCGGCGATGCGCTTTTGCTGGGCGTACTGCATGATGGCCTTGCGCGCCTGGAACAGGCCGCGCGAATCGGTGTAGCCGGATGCGCTTTGCAGGTTGACGATGAGGTCGTGGCGCATCTCGTCCGGGGCATCGAAGCCGAAGGGCGCGAGGTTGCCGATATTGAGCTTGAGGATGCGCTGGCCTTCCTCTTCCATCTGCTTGGCGCGCGCCATGACCGGTCCGCGGATGTCGTAGCAAACGTCGGCGAGCTTGGATGACTTGCGTATGGTTTTCAGCATGTTGTTCCTTGCTTTTCAACAAATGCGGCGATGCAATGCATCCTGCCGCAGTTCCTTGCAGTCGATCGACGGGAATCCATGGGAACCGTACCGCAAGGTACGATTTCAAGGCCCTTTTCGGCCACGCTGCAATGCAAAAAGATATAATTCTAACCGACACTTAGGTGCAATTGCCGGGAAGTAGCCGCAAGATTGGGCTGCAACTTTGCCGATGCGACCGTCCCGCGATCAACCCTGAGTCCGACCACCGGAATCCAACCACCGGAAACGCCACGGTTTGAAACTCCACGCCGCCCCGCAGACATCCATCAACACCTTCTCCGGGTACGGAGAGGACTATGTGGCAGTCAACGGCAATCGTTACACGAAGAGCATGGTTGTCCTCCCCGAGCGCATCCTGGACGACTGGGAGGCGCGCAGCCTGGACACCCTCACCGTAGCGCACCTGGAAGCGCTGCTCGCGCTCGACAGGGAGGTCATCCTGCTGGGCACCGGGCAGCGCCTGCGCTTCCCTCCCGCCCAGGTGATGCGACCGGCCATGGCCCGGTTTTCGGCGGCCGGCGTGGGCCTAGAAGTGATGGACGTGCAGGCCGCCTGCCGCACCTACAACATCCTCGTGGCCGAGGAACGCAAGGTCGCGGCAGCGCTGCTGCTGGGATAGGCATCGATGTCATTCACCTCCCCGGCGGTACGCTGGACCACCCTGATGGCCGCGGTCTTTGCCGCAGTATTCGCTGCGGCATGGTTCTCCAACATCGGCTACCGCAAGCTGGTCAAGGCCGACGAGGGCCGTTATGCCGAGATCCCGCGCGAAATGGTGGCCAGCGGCGACTGGCTCACGCCGCGCATGAACGGCTTCAAGTATTTCGAAAAACCGGCGCTGCAGTACTGGGCCACTGCCGTGGCCTTCACGCTGTTCGGCCAGCAGGACTGGGCGGCGCGCCTTTGGACAGCGCTCACCGGGTTCCTCGGTGTCCTGATGATCTACTGGCTGGGCAATCGCATCTGCGGCCCGCCGGCCGCGGGGAGCGCGCCCACGGGGCTGCTGGGCGCCATCGTCCTCGGCAGCATGGCCATCTACGTGTTCTCGGGACACTTCCTGACGCTCGACATGGGCGTGGCCTTTTTCATGTCGGCTGCAGTCCTCGCGGTGTGCCTGGCGCAAGCCGACGATGCCAGTCAGGCCACACAGCGCAACTGGATGCTGGCCGGGTGGGCAGCGATGGCGCTTGCCGTGCTCTCCAAAGGACTGATCGGCCTGGTGCTGCCGGTGGGCGCGGTCGGCGCATACATCCTGCTCGCGCGGGACTGGCGCATGCTCACGCGGCTGCATCTTCTGGCCGGCGGTGCGCTTTTTCTCGTCATCGCCGCGCCCTGGTTCATCGCCGTGTCGCTGGCCAACGACGAGTTCTTCCAGTTCTTCTTCGTGCAGGAGCACTTCCAGCGATTCCTGACAAAATCGCATGGACGCTTCCAGCCCTGGTGGTACTTCATCCCGATTGTTGCCATTGGTTCGATGCCATGGCTGCTCTCCGCGCTGGTCGGCTTCTGGCAGGCATGGCGCCGAGTGCCCGGCCAGCGCTTCCAGTCGGCGCGTTTCCTAGCCGTCTGGTGCACAGTGGTCTTCGTTTTCTTCTCGGCCTCCAGTTCCAAGCTCGGTTCCTACATCCTCCCACTCATGCCGGCGGCGGCACTGCTCACCGGCATGCAGTTGGCGCGCGCATCCAGAGGCCTGTTGCTGGCGCAGGCCCTGCTCGCCGCGGCGGCCGGCATCGCGGTCTGGGTGCTCGCACCGCGCATCACCGGATTTGCCGAGCCGGTGCTGCCCGCCGAGATGCTGGCGGCCTACGTTCCGTGGGTGATGAGTGCAGGCGCACTGCTTGCCGTGTGCGGCATCGTCGCCGCGGCACTGGCCTGGCAGCGACGCGCGCTCGCCTCGATCGTCGTTCTGGCCGCAGGCGGGCTCGGCTTTACGCAGGTGGCCGGCAGCGGGCACGAGGTCTTGTCGCCGCTCTATTCCGCGTATGATGTGGCACAGAAAATCCGGCCCCGGCTGAATGCCGAAACACCCGTCTACACCGTGAACACGTTCGACCACACCCTGCCCTACTACCTCGGCCGAACGGTCACCATGGTGTCCTACAAGGACGAGCTGACCGTCGCCATCGGCTGGGAGCCGCACAAGTTCCTCGCCGACCTGCCCGCCTTCGAGCGCGCATGGGCGGGCGACAAGGATGCCTTCGCGATGTTCGCCCCGAAGGACTTCGACGAGTTGTCGCAGCCCCTCAAACAGACCATGACCATCCTCCAGCGCAATCCGCGCCGCGTCGTCGTTCAGAAAATAGGCGTCGTGAATCTGCCTGGTGTGCCGAACGTTCCCGCAGCGGGACCCAGGCCGTGAGCGCCGCCAGCATCGGCTTCCTCCTCTGCGGGGTGCTGCTCAACGCCACCGCGCAATTGCTGCTCAAGGCCGGCACCAATGCGGTGGGACACTTCGAATTCACCGCGGAGAATTTCCTGCCGGTGGGAATGCGCCTGGCGCTGGAGCCGCACATCCTGGGCGGCATGGCGTGTTACGTCGTCAGCCTCGTGGTTTGGGTCCTGGGCCTGTCGCGCGTGCCGGTGAGCGTCGCCTATCCCATGCTCTCCATCGGTTACGTGCTCAACGCCGCGGCCGCCTGGTACTTCTTCGGCGAATCGCTCACGGCGCAAAAACTGGTGGGCATCGGCTTCATCATTCTCGGGGTCGTGCTCGTCACGCGCAGTCCGGCATGAGCGCCGCAACATGAACAGCACCGCCTTCCTGCCCTTCACCCGCCCGTCGATCGACGAAGAGACTATCGCCGGCGTGGCCGAGGTGCTGCGCTCGGGATGGATCACCAGCGGCCCGCAGGTGAAGGCTTTCGAGCAGTCGCTCTCCGAACTGTGCGCGGGACGCCCCGTGCGCGCCTACAACTCGGGCACAGCGGCCCTCGAAGTTGCATTGCGCGTCGCCAGCGTCGGCGATGGCGACGAAGTGATCACCACGCCGCTGTCCTGGGTATCCACGGCCAGCGTCATCCTGCAGGTGGGTGCGCGCCCGGTGTTCGCCGACATCGACCCCGTCACGCGCAATATCGACCTGGCGCTCGTCGAGCGCGCCATCACGCCCAAAACCCGCGCCATCATGCCGGTGCACCTGGCCGGGTTGCCGATCGACCTCGATCGCCTGTATGCCATCGCGACGAAGCACCGGCTGCGCGTGATCGAGGATGCCGCGCAGGCCATCGGTGCCACCTGGGGCGGCCATCCGATCGGCGCGCATCCGAAGAGCGATCTGGTCACCTTCAGCTTCCACGCCAACAAGAACATCACCACCACCGAGGGCGGCTGCCTGGTGCTGCCGGACGACACCTCCATCAAGCTGGCCGAAAAACTGCGCCTCATGGGCGTGGTGCGCTCAGGCGAGGACGGCATGGAAGTCGATATAGTTGGCGGCAAGTACAACCTCACCGACGTCGCGGCGCGCATCGGCAACGGCCAGCTGAAGCGACTGGCCGAGTTCACTTTGCGCCGCAAGGCCCTGGCTCGGCGCTATTTCGAGCGCTTCGACCCGAGCCTCGTGGCGGCCGGTTGCGAGCTGCCGCCGGCCGATTTCGAACGCTCATGCTGGCACATGTTCCAGGTGGTGCTGCCCGAGCGCCGCGCGAACGGAGCCGCCGCAATGTCGCGCGCCGATTTCATCCGCGGCATGCGCGAGGCCGGCATCGGCATCGGCGTGCACTACCCGGCGATTCATCTCTTTTCGCTGTACCGCAAACTGGGCTGGAAGGATGGCGACTTGCCCCACGCCGAGCGCATCGGCCGCGGCATCGTCACCCTTCCCCTCTTCCCCGCCATGGCCGACGCCGACGTGGACCGCGTCTGTGCCGCCATGACCGCGGTGCTCGGAGCACTCCCATGACGCAAGCACTGGCGGCAAGCCCGCAGGTATCGGTGGTCATCCCGGTCTATAACGAGGAAGCGGGCCTCGCCTCCCTCTTCGCGCGCCTGTATCCGGCGCTCGATGCCATTGCGGCCAAGGGGCGCAGCTACGAGATCGTTTTCGTCAACGATGGCAGCCGCGACCGCTCCGCGGCCCTGCTGCGCGAGCAGTTCCAGAAGCGTCCCGACGTGACGCGCGTCATCCTCTTCAACGGCAACTACGGCCAGCACATGGCCATCATGGCGGCCTTCGAGCAATGCCGCGGCGACATGATCGTCACGCTGGATGCCGACCTGCAGAACCCGCCCGAGGAAATCGGCAAGCTGCTCACCAAGATGGACGAAGGCTTCGACTGCGTGGGCACTATCCGCGTGCAACGGCAAGATAGCGCGTTCCGGCGCTATGCCTCGCGGCTGATGAATGCCACGCGCGAGCGCATCACGCGCATCCGCATGACCGACCAGGGCTGCATGCTGCGCGCCTACAGCCGCGACATCGTGGCGGCGATCAACGCCTGCCGCGAAGTGAACACCTTCATCCCTGCCCTCGCCTACAGCTTTGCGCGCAACCCGGTGGAGATCGAAGTGGCGCACGAGGAGCGCGCCGCCGGTGAATCGAAGTATTCGCTGTACAGCCTGATCCGGCTCAACTTCGACCTGGTGACGGCGTTTTCGATCGTGCCGCTGCAGGCCTTTTCATTCGCCGGCATCCTGATCTCGCTGCTGTCCTTTGTCTTCGTCGTCATCCTCGCGGTGCGGCGGCTGGTGGTCGGGCCGGAAGCCGAGGGGCTGTTTACCCTGTTCGGCATCGCTTTTTTCCTGATCGGCATCACGCTGTTCGGCATCGGCCTCCTGGGTGAGTACGTCGGCCGCATCTACCAGCAGGTGCGCAACCGGCCGCGCTATCTCGTGGAAGCGATCCTGGAGAAGAAGGATTGATCGCAGCCGCATCGCAGCCTGCCGAATCGCATCCCGCCATGCCCGCAGCGACTGCAGTCGTCTTTGCCTATCACGATGTGGGCGTGCGCTGCCTGAAAGTGCTCCTCGGGCACGGCGTGCGGGTGTTGCTCGTGCTTACCCACGAAGACGACCCGAAGGAGCGCGTGTGGTTCGGCAGCGTCGCGGCGCTGGCTGCCGAACACGGCATTCCGGCCATCACGCCCGAGGATGCCAACACGCCCGAGACCGTCGCGCGCATCCGCGCGCTGGCACCGGACTTCCTGTTCTCGTTCTACTACCGGCGCATGCTGTCGCCGGCGGTCCTGGCGCTTGCGCGCCGCGGCGCCTTCAACATGCACGGCTCGCTGCTGCCGAAATTCCGCGGCCGCGTGCCGGTGAACTGGGCAGTGATCAAGGGCGCCTCCGAAACCGGCGCCACGCTGCATGAAATGGTCGAGAAGCCCGACGCCGGCCGCATCGTCGGCCAGCAAGCCGTCCCTATCGGCCCCGACGACACCGCGCACGACGTGTTCCTGAAGGTGGTGGACGCATCGGTCGCGGTGCTCGAGCGCTGCCTGCCCGCGCTCGTCGACGGGAGCGCGGCATTGACGCCGCAAGACCTTGCGCAGGGCAGCTACTTTGGCGGTCGAAAACCCGAAGACGGGCGCATCGACTGGCGCATGGGCGCACAGGACATCCACAACCTGGTGCGCGGCGTGGCCCCGCCCTACCCGGGGGCGTTCACTCAAACGCGCCCGGAAGGTGGTGTCCCCGGGGCAAACCTGCGCATCCTGCGCACCAGGATCGACGCCTCTCGCCGGCCTCGTCCCGGCGGCCCCGGGTTATATTGCGAGTCCGGCGCGTACTACGCAGATTGCGCCGACGGCAAGGTGCTCAGGCTCGTGGAGATCGAGGGCGCCCCGGACCCGGCTATCATCGGCAACACCAAAATCGCATTGCATTGACACACACCGGCACCGAAACACTCAAGGCATTCCCCATGAAAAAGAAAATCCTCATCCTCGGCGTCAACGGCTTCATCGGCCACCACCTGTCGCATCGCATCATCGCCAAGACCGACTGGGAGGTCTACGGCATGGACATGCAGACCGATCGCATCGAGGGCTTGTTGAAGGAAAAGCGCTTTCACTTCTTCGAGGGCGACATCACCATCAACCACGAGTGGATCGAGTACCACATCCGCAAATGCGACACCGTGCTGCCGCTGGTGGCGATCGCCACCCCGGCCACCTACGTGAAGGAGCCGCTGCGGGTGTTCGAGCTGGATTTCGAGGCCAACCTGCCCATCGTGCGTGCCTGCGTGAAGCGCGGCAAGCGACTGATCTTCCCTTCCACATCCGAGGTGTACGGCATGTGCCAGGACGGCGAGTTCGATCCCGAGTCCTCGCCCATGGTCTACGGGCCCATCAACAAGCCGCGCTGGATCTATGCCTGCTCAAAGCAGCTCATGGACCGCGTGATCCACGCCTACGGCATGCAGCAGGGCCTCGATTACACGTTGTTTCGCCCGTTCAACTGGATCGGCGCGGGCCTCGATTCCATCAATACCCCCAAGGAAGGCTCGTCACGCGTCATCACCCAGTTCTTCGGCCACATCGTGCGCGGTGAGCCGATCAAGCTGGTGGACGGCGGCACGCAAAAGCGCGCCTTCACCTATGTGGACGACGGCATCGAGGCCCTGCTCAAGATCATCGAGAACAAGGACGGCGTGGCGAGCGGCCAGATCTACAACATCGGCAACCCGAAGAACAATTTCTCGGTCAAGGAACTGGCCGAGATGATGCTGGAACTCGCAGCCACCTATCCAGAGTACCGCGCCAGCGCAAAGAAAGTGAAGCTGCAGAAGGTGTCGGCCAACCAGTACTACGGCCGCGGCTACCAGGACGTGCAGAACCGCGTGCCGAAGATCACCAACACCATGGCCGACCTCGCCTGGAAGCCGCGCTTCACCATGACGGAAGCCCTGAAGCGAATTTTCGACGCCTACCGCGGCGATGTGGCCGCGGCACGCCGGCTGGTGGACTAGCGACATCGCGGCAAAAAAGGAGGGCGTCGGCCGTTGATGACAATCTTCTCGTTGATGTCCGTGCATCCGTCCCTCTTATCCTAAATTGATCATATTGAATCCCCGGTGCTGAATCTCCCCGGACACGAGCCCAGGCGGCTGGGCATCGCCAAGCTGGCGCTGAAAATCGACGTGGACACCCATCGTGGCACCCGTGAAGGCGTGCCGCGCCTGCTCGAGCTGCTCAAGCAGCACGAAGCAGGCGCGACCTTCCTGTTCAGCCTGGGTCACGACCACACGGGGCGCGCCATCAAGCGCGCCTTTCGCCCGGGGTTCATGAAGAAGGTCTCGCGCACCTCAGTGCTGGAACACTATGGACTGAAGACATTGCTCTACGGCACCCTGCTCCCGGGCCCCGACATCGGGGTCGAGTGCGCCGATATCCTCCGCTCGGTGCGCGATGCGGGCTTCGAAGTGGGCATCCATACCTGGGACCATGTGAAGTGGCAGGATGGGGTCGCCACGGCGGGTGCGGAATGGACCGCGCGCCAGATGCGGCTGGCCATGCAACGCTTCGAGCAGGTTTTCGGCGAGCCCGCACGCACGCATGGCGCGGCCGGCTGGCAGATGAACATCCACGCGCTGCGCCTGACCCAGCAACTGGGCTTCCATTACAGTTCGGACAGCCGCGGAACGCAGCCCTTCGTGCCGCTGATGCGCGCCGAAATCGTCGCCTGCCCGCAACTGCCCACGACCTTGCCGACGCTGGATGAACTCATCGGGCGCGAAGGCATCACGACGGACAATGTGGCCAACCACCTGCTCGACATGACGATGCGACCGCCCGCCCATGGCCGGGGCCACGTGTACACGCTGCACGCCGAGCTTGAAGGCGGCAAGCTCGCGCCGGTGTTCGATGCGCTCCTGTCCGGATGGAAGTCGCAAGGCTACGACCTGGTGACCACGCGCGAACTCTACCAGTCGCTGAACATGGAACGGCTGCCGCGCTGCGAACTGGTGCGCGGTGAAGTGCCCGGGCGGGCGGGTCTGCTGGCGATGCAGGGGTCCGAGTTCCTCGCGCCGGCCGTCGCGGCCTGAAAATCCGTTCATTGGCCGATGACTGCCCCCCGAATGTTCCGGTTGGCCTGCCAAATTTCGAATCAAAACAAGCGCAATTTCGTTACCGTGCGTCAAAACCCTGTCACAAGCATCTGCCAGACTGCCGATGAAATGGCGCAGATTTGCAAACACGGCATAATTCAGTACACAATTACAGCCATGAGGTCATTGCAAAACTGATGGGCACAAAATCCGGCAGTAACAAGGTGGCTGACTTCTCGCTGCCCTCCACCGGCGGCACCACGTTCCGGCTCTCCGAGGCGCTCTCGGGCAAGGCCGGCGGCACCAAGCCCAAGTCGCTGGTGCTCTACTTCTACCCCAAGGACAACACCCCGGGCTGCACCACCGAGGGCATGAACTTTCGCGACCTGCATACGCAGTTCGCGAAGGCCGGCTGCGTGGTCTACGGTGTGTCGCGCGACAGCCTCAAGTCCCACGAGAATTTCAAGGCCAAGATGGAATTCCCGTTCGATCTGCTGTCGGACGAGGATGAAACCGCATGCAACCTGTTCGGCGTGATCAAGATGAAGAACATGTACGGCCGGCAGGTACGGGGAATCGAGCGCAGCACATTTGTACTCGACGGCAGCCTCGTGATACGACGGGAGTGGCGCGGCTTGAAGGTTCCAGGTCATGTTCAAGAGGTGTTGGACTTTGTTAAAACAATCTGACGGTCACAGCGTCATCGATTCCCCCTCATCAACCCACGGCACTGCAACGAAATCTCCCCGCAAGAAGCGCGCGGGCCCCAAGACCCGCACCAAGCTGTTCGTACTCGACACCAACGTGCTGATGCACGACCCGACGAGCCTGTTCAGGTTCGAGGAGCACGACATCTTCCTCCCCATCATGACCCTGGAGGAACTCGACAACAACAAGAAAGGCATGACCGAGGTCGCGCGCAACGCGCGCCAGGCAAGCCGCTTTCTCGACGAAGTCGTCAGCAGCGCGGAAGCGCGCATCGCCGACGGCATTTCGCTGAAACGCCATGCAACCGACTCCGCCACCGGCCGGCTGTTCCTGCAGACCGAGGCCATCAACGGCAGCCTGCCCGCGAACCTGCCGATGGGCAAGAACGACAACCAGATCATCGGCGTCATCATGTTCCTGCAGAAGCGCGACCCGCACCGCCAGGTCGTGCTTGTGTCCAAGGACATCAACATGCGGATCAAGGCGCGCGCGCTGGGCCTTGCCGCAGAGGACTACTTCAACGACAAGGTCCTCGAGGACACCGACCTGCTCTACACCGGCGTGCGCGAACTGCCCCCGGGGTTCTGGGACGCGCACGGCACCAACATGGAATCCTGGAAGAAGGACGGCCGCACCTACTATCGCATCCGCGGCCCCCTGTGCAGCCAGCTCCTCGTCAATGAGTTCGTCTACCAGGAAGGAGAGCACCCGCTCTATGCGACGGTCACCGAAGTCGCGGGCAAGACCGCGGTGCTCGAGCAGATTCGCGACTTCACCCATGCCAAGAACGCGGCGTGGGGCATCACGGCACGCAATCGCGAGCAGAACTTCGCGCTCAACCTCTTGATGAATCCGGAAATCGACTTCGTGACCTTGCTCGGACAGGCGGGAACCGGCAAGACGCTGCTGACGCTGGCCGCCGGCCTCATGCAGACCCTCGAGTCGAAACTCTTCACCGAGATCATCATGACGCGGGTGACGGTCCCGGTGGGCGAGGACATCGGCTTCCTTCCCGGCACCGAGGAAGAAAAAATGACCCCCTGGATGGGCGCCATGGAAGACAACCTCGACGTGCTCAACAAGACCGATGACGACGCCGGCGACTGGGGGCGCGCAGCAACGCGCGACCTGATCCGCTCGCGCATCAAGATCAAGTCCCTCAATTTCATGCGCGGCCGCACCTTCCTCAACAAGTTCCTCATCATCGACGAGGCGCAGAACCTCACGCCGAAGCAGATGAAGACCCTGATCACGCGCGCAGGTCCCGGCACCAAGGTGGTGTGCCTGGGCAACATCGCGCAGATCGACACGCCTTACCTCACCGAAGGCTCATCGGGCCTGACCTACGTGGTGGATCGCATGAAAGGCTGGGCGCACTGTGGGCACATCACACTCGCGCGCGGAGAGCGCTCGCGACTGGCGGATCACGCGGCCGAAGTTTTGTGATGGAACGGACGCCGCCTCCGATGGAGGTCGGCGCCGTTCAACGCATAGAAGAACTCACCTGGAATACAAAATCGGCCGGCTGAACGCCGCCAAAGGCGCGCGTTCCGGCCGGCCGATTTGATCCGTCGCGCAGATTTACCGCGCTTACGGCATCAAAGGGACTTGTGCGTCCCGTCGCAGAAGGGCCCGCCATTCTTGGCCATCTTGCAGCCGCACAGGTAGTAGGTCTTTGGCTCGGTCACGGTGAACTTCTTCGGCGTGAATTCGGAGCCCTTGTGCGATCCGTCGCAAAACGGCTGGTTTTTCGACTTGCCGCAGGAACACCAGTAATAGTCGCCTGCCGCGAGTTCCTTGGCATAGGGCGCCTTCTGGGCGATAACGGGATCTGCCATTTTGTTTCCTTTTCTTGGAGTATTGTCCGAATCGGCGGATGGCATGCCGCAACCTGCCTGCCGCACGCCGTGGCCCTATTATTGCACCCGGAGGACCAGCCATGCCAAAGACCACTGAAAAAACCGATGCCCAATGGCGGGCGCAATTGACCCCGATGCAATACGCCGTCACCCGCAAGAAAGGCACCGAGCGGCCCTTCTCCGGCGAATATCTCGACACCAACGAAGCCGGTATCTATTGCTGCGTCTGTTGCGACAATCCGCTCTTCGGGGCCGCGGACAAATTCGACTCGGGCACTGGCTGGCCCTCCTTCACCACCCCGGTCAAACCGTCGAGCCTGCGCACCGAATTGGACAATTCGTGGCTCCGGCGCCGCACCGAGGTGTTGTGTGCCGCATGCGACGCCCATCTGGGCCATATTTTCCCGGACGGCCCGGCGCCTGCGGGCACGCGCTATTGCATCAACTCGGTCGCGCTGGTGCTCAAGCCGGAAAAGCGCAGGAAAGGTAACAATGGGTAACAGGGAAGTGGCACCTGCCTCCCTCGGTATAATCCGGCCATGAAATTCCTCTTCGACCTTTTCCCGATCATCCTGTTTTTCATCGCCTTCAAGGTGGCGGGGATCTATGTCGCGACCGGCGTCGCAATCGCAGCCACATTTGCCCAGATCGGCTGGCTGAAAATGCGCCGGCGCAAGGTGGACACCATGATGTGGGTAAGCTTGGGCATCATCGTCGTGTTCGGTGGCGCGACGCTGTTCCTCCAGGACGAGACCTTCATCAAGTGGAAGCCCACGGTGCTGTACTGGGCGTTCAGCATTGCGCTTGGGCTTGCGCCGCTGCTCGCGAAGAAGAACTTGATTCGCGCCCTGCTCGGCGAGCAGATGCAGCTGCCGGCGCTGGTCTGGACACGCCTCAACCTCGCGTGGGCCGGATTCTTTGCCTTCATGGGCGCTCTCAACCTGTACGTGGCCTTCAACTATCCGACCGACACCTGGGTCAATTTCAAGCTGTTCGGCGGCATGGGACTGATGGTCGCCTTCGCCATCCTGCAGGCCGTCTATCTTGCGCGCTACCTGCAGGAAAAGGAGCAGCCCTGAATCCGGACATTGCGCCGGCCATGGACCTTGCCGGCGACATTCGCGAGCGGCTTGCCGCACTGGAACCCCTGCAACTGGAACTGCTGGACGAGTCCGGGCGCCATGTCGGCCACGCCGGCGCAAAGGATGGCGGCAGCCACTTTCACCTCACCATCGTGTCGCGACGATTCGGCGGCCTCAATCGCGTGGCACGCCACCGACTGGTGTACGGCACGCTGGGCGCCCTCTTTCCGGGCAAAATTCACGCCCTGGCCATCGACGCCCGCACACCCGAAGAAGCCGGTGCGCTATGATCGGTCGCTTCTGAAACTGCACCCGACCCGATGCGCGCAAGACAGTTCGCATCCAACCTGCTGATTGCACAGCCACACCAAGAGGACTGACGATGAAATTTCGCAAACTGATGCTGGCCGCATCCCTGGCGCTGGCGCTTGACGCCGGGCATGCCTTGGCACAGGCGAGCAAGGCCGCCGATGACAGCAAGGCCACTCCGAACAAGCCCGTCACGGTCAATGGCAAGGTCATCTCCAAGGCGAAGATGGATGTCGTGGTCAAGCAGCGCGTCGCCCAGGGCCAACCCGACAATGACCAGCTTCGCCGCAGCCTGCTGGAAATCCTGGTCAACCAGGAGTTGCTCTCGCAAGAGGCCGAACG
>CANJXQ010000070.1 GCA_947478805.1 Betaproteobacteria bacterium
CATACCTTGCTACAGATTTTGTCGTTGACGCTCTTCGAGAAACTACCGTTGCAACAAGTAGTTGCGGAAACCGCACCCGTGAACAATGACATCGTATTGCATAATCAGCTGAATCTATTCGAGTTTTAACCGGACACTACTGATTCGTACTGATATATAAATTTCTTGTTCATGTCGGTCTCCCGGGGTTCTTCAGAAATGAAAGTCATGAAATTTTAGTTCAGGGGTTGGCTTCCAGATGCGCCAGCATGCCCGCCATGGCGTGCAGCACCGCCTGCCTTCGCACGGCGTCGCGGTCGCCATCGAAGCGGTGCCGCTGCGTCGCACAGGTGATTGCCTGCGCTGCAGGGCGTCGCACGGCCCACGCGAAACAGACGGTGCCGACCGGGTTGCGCGGCGTGCCACCGGTCGGGCCGGCCACGCCGGTGATCGCGAGGGTCGCCTGCGCACGACTGTGTGCCAGGGTCCCATTGGCCATTTCGCGGGCTGTTTCCTCGCTGACCGCTCCAAAGAGCGACAGTGTCTCGAGGGAGACGCCCAGCATCTCGTTCTTGGCCTCGTTGGAATAGGTGATGAAACCGCGGTCATACCAGGTGGAACTGCCCGAGATGGCCGTCACTGCCTGCCCCACCCAGCCCCCGGTGCAGGATTCCGCCGTGGCGAGCAACAGGCCTTGCGCCTTGATCACCTCGCCCAGGCGCGCGGCCAGCGATGCAATGACGTCGTCGTTCGCGATCTTGTCGTCCATCTTGTCGTCCATCTTGTCGTCCACTATGCGCTAACCGAAGATGCGCTGGTAGATCGCCAGCACCAGCAGCGTATAAAAAGCCGCCAGGATGTCATCGAACATGACGCCAAAGCCGCCCTTGATGGCCTGGTCGAAGTAGCGGATCGGCGGCGGCTTGAGCACGTCGAACACGCGAAACAGCAGGAACGCCGCCAGCCACCACCACGCGCCCGCCGGCACCACCAGCAACACGATCAGCATGGCCACCACTTCGTCCCAGACCATGCCGCTGTGATCGGCGATGCCCATGGCGCGCCCCGTGACGCGGCAGGCCCACACACCGAGCACGAACAGCAGGACGATCACCACGATGTGCGCGACGAGCGGCAGGAACTGCAAGAGGGCAATGTGAATCGGAAACGCGAGGAGCGTGCCCACCGTGCCCGGCGCCACCGGGGCGAGCCCCGTCCCGAGGCCCAGCGCGATGACATGCGCGGGATGGCGCATCATGAAACCGAAGGTGGGGCGGATGATCATGGCTGGAAGTGGTCGAACCCGCGATGGGAGAGCTTGGCTTCGCTGCCGTCGGCCGCGCGCACGACAACCCCGGGCGCGCCCGGTTGCATGGATCCGATCCGCGTCAGCGGGAGTTTCAATTCGATGGCCAGCGCTTCGAGGTCGCTGCGCGCCGCAACCGGCGCCGTGAACACGAGTTCGTAGTCGTCGCCGCCGACAAGCAGGCATTGCTGCGCCAACGCCGCATCGCCACAGGCCCGCAAGGCCGCAGCGCGCGGCAGGGCATCCAGCGACAGGTCCGCCCTGAGCGACGAGGCTTCTGCAATATGACCCAGGTCGGCCACCAGTCCATCCGATACGTCGATGGCGCTGCTCGCAATGCCGCGCAGGCGGCCGCCCAGTTCCAGCCTTGGTTCGGGCGCCTCAAGGCGCAACTTGCAGTCATTGAGCAATGCATCGCCCAGGCGTGCGCGACCTTGCAGGCAGGCCAGCGCGAGTGAGGCTTCCCCGGTTGCCCCGGAAAGCCAGATGTCGTCGCCGAGTCCTGCGCCGCTGCGCCGCAATTCGAGCCCGGCAGGCAGCTCACCCAGGACTGTCACCGACAGGCACAGCGGCCCGCGCGTCGTGTCACCGCCGATCAAATCGACACCCGAGCGCTCGGCCAGCGCATGGAATCCGCGCGCGAACGCATCCACCCACGCTTCGTCGACAGTCGGCAATGCGGCGGAGAGCAACACCCAGCGCGCATCGGCCCCCATGGCCGCAAGGTCGGACAGGTTGACGGCCAGCGTCTTGTGACCAAGGCGCTCAGGATCGGTGCCGCGGAGAAAATGCGTGCCCTCCACCAGCATGTCGGTCGACACCGCCAATACCATTCCCTGCCGCGCCTTCACCAGGGCGCAATCGTCGCCAACGCCTAGGATCGCCGAGGGAGCCGGACGCGTGAAATAACGACGGATGAGCTCGAATTCGGATATCACGGTGGTCAAGGCGCCCTGAAGTGGGAGAGTCTGAGGGCAGCATCCCCTCAATGGCCGTCAGGCACTCTCAGGCCCGCGCCCGAGATTCGTCGGGACGCAGCGTGCGAGACAACTTGTCGAGCACCCCGTTGATGAACTTGTGGCCGTCGGTGCCGCCATAGGACTTTGCCAGTTCGATCGCCTCGTTGATGACGACGCGATAGGGCACCGTGGGAAATTCGCGCAATTCGAATGCGGCAAGCAACAGGATGGCGTGTTCCACGGGCGACAGCTCAGCAGGGCGCCGGTCCAGCGCCGGTGCGAGCACCAGGTCGAGCGCTTCAGCATCGGCCACGGTACCCGCCACCAGCAGGGAAAAGAACTCCAGATCGACCTTGTCGAAGCCCTTGGCCTCGGCAAACTGGGACTGGATGGCTTCCAGCGTGCCCTTGGACATGAGCCACGAATAGACCGCCTGCAGCGCAAATTCGCGTGAACGGTGCCGCGCAGATCTCATCGAAGCTGCCTTGCGGCGTTGGCAATGGCCGGCCCGAGATTCGCCATCTCGACCGCCGCTTCCGCACACTCGCGGCCCTTGACCGCTGAACGCACGTCGGCCTGCTCATCGGTTTCGGTGGTGAGGATGCCATTGGCCACGGGCACGCCGGAGTCGAGCTGCACCTGCATGATGCCGGCAGCCGATTCGTTGGAAACGATCTCGAAGTGATAGGTCTCGCCGCGGATGACGGCGCCAAGCGCCACCAGCGCGTCGAACTTGCCGGTGCCGGCGAGCTTTTGCAGCACCAGCGGCACTTCCAGTGCGCCGGGCACGCTGGTCAGCGTGATGTCTGATTCGGCCACTCCCAGTTCGAGCAGGCGCGCGCGACAGGCAGCCAGCATGGCCGTGCCCACGCGCTCATTGAAGCGCGCGCGCACGACGCCGATGCGCAGTCCCTTGCCGGACAGGTTGGATTCGATTTCCGCCATGCGCTGCTTCAGGCCTTGCTCATCGAGGGTTGCTCGTAGCCGGAGATCTCGAGCTCCCAGCCTGTCATGCTGGGCATCTTGCGCGGCTTGGCGAGGAGGCGCATGCGCCCGACCTTGAGGTCGCGCAGGATCTGGGAGCCGATGCCGTGCGTGAGGAGTTCCTGCCGTCCGGGTACCTTGGCCATCGGGGTCTCGGCAACGCGGTCGAGAAACTGCGCGGTGTTCTCGCTGCAGTTGAGCAGCACCAGCACCCCTTTGCCCTCGCGGGCTATCCGCTCGAGCGCCTGGTGCACGCTCCAGGCATGCATGCCGTCTTCAATGTCCAGCAAATCCATCACCGACAGGGGCGCATGCACCCGCACCAGCGTTTCCTGAGCCGGATCGATTTCTCCCCTGACCAACGCAAGATGCGCTTCGCTGGACAGCTTTTCCAGGTAGGCAACGGCGCGGAACGGGCCGAATACCGTTTGAATGGTTCGCTCGGCAGCGCGCCGCACCAGTGACTCGGTGCGGCTGCGAAACTGGATCAGGTCGGCAATGGCACCGATCTTCAGTCCGTGCGTTTTCGCAAATTCCATCAGGTCGGGCAACCGTGCCATGGACCCATCGTCCTTCAGGATCTCGCAGATCACCGCCGCCGGCTCCATGCCGGCCAGCGCCGCGATATCGCAGCCGGCCTCGGTATGCCCGGCACGCGCCAACACGCCGCCCTTTTGCGCCATGAGCGGGAAAATGTGGCCAGGCTGCACGATGTCCTCCGGGCGCGCGTCGCGCGCCACCGCTACCTGGATGGTGCGGGCGCGGTCATGCGCCGAGATGCCGGTGGTCACGCCGGTGGTCGCCTCGATGGAAACGGTGAAGTTGGTGCCCATGGATGCGCGGTTGTCGCGGACCATCAGCGGGATGTTGAGTTGCTGGCAGCGCGCCTCGGTCAAGGTCAGGCAGATCAGGCCACGACCGTATCGGGCCATGAAATTGACGGCCTCGGGTGTCGCGCACTCGGCCGCCATCACGAGGTCGCCCTCGTTTTCGCGGTCTTCCTCATCCACCAGCACCACCATGCGCCCGGCACGGATGTCGGCAACGATATCGGCAATGGGACTGATCACGCTCATCGATGTCTCACGAAAAATGATGGGGCCGCTGCAGCCGATTTTAACAGGCGGGCTTCAATGCACCGGCGGCAGAAATGCAAACGGGGCACCCTTGAACAGGGCACCCCGAAAGGCACGCAAACACGGCAGGCGGAAGCCTCGGCACGCTTGTGCGTACCGGGCAACCATGACTACTCTGCCGCGGGGGTCGCGCTCGGTGTTTCGCGCGCCACGATTTTTTCGCGGATACGCGCCGACTTGCCCGAGCGACCGCGCATGTAATAGAGCTTGGCGCGACGCACGTCGCCGCGGCGCTTGACCTCGACGGAGGCGATCATCGGCGAGTAGGTCTGGAACGTACGCTCCACGCCTTCCCCGGAGGAGATCTTGCGCACCGTGAACGCCGAGTTGAGGCCGCGATTGCGCTTGGCAATCACGACGCCCTCGTAGGCCTGAACGCGCTTGCGCTCGCCTTCGACGACGCTGACGCTGACGATGACGGTATCGCCCGGCGCGAAGTCCGGCACCTTCTTGGCCAGCCTGACGATCTCTTCCTGCTCCAGTTTCTGGATGATGTTCATTTCCTGTTGCTCCTGACAGTGCCTAACAATTCGAGGGCGCAGTGATGAAACCGCGTCCTCCTCGTGCTCCCCTGCATCAGGGCCACTAACAAAAAATCCGTTAGGGGCTCTTAGCTGTCCTTGTCTCTCAATTCCTGCCGGAAATCTTCCAGCAGTCGTGATTCCTCGGCGCTTATGCCGCGTTGCTGCAACAACTCCGGCCGCCGCAGCCAGGTCCTGCCCAAAGCCTGCTTCAAGCGCCAGCGCTCGATCTCGGCATGGTTCCCCGACATCAACACCGGCGGCACCACATCACCGCCCCACGACTCCGGCCGCGTGTAATGCGGGCAATCCAGCAACCCTGCACTGCGCGCAAACGAATCCTGCGCCGCCGACTGGTCATCGCCCAATACTCCGGGCAACTGCCGCACTACCGCGTCCATCAACACCATCGCCGCCAGCTCGCCCCCGGACAGGACAAAGTCCCCGATCGAGAGCTCCTCATCGACGTGCCGGCGAATCAACCGCTCATCCACGCCTTCGTACCGACCGCACAACAAAACCACTCCCGGCTCAGCCACAAGCTCGATCACTCGTCCATGATCCAGCGTCTTGCCCTGCGGCGACAGGTAAATCACCTTCGCCCTGCCACCCGCTGCCGCTGCGCTTGCCGCCTTTGCCGCCAGAATCGCCCGCTCGAGCGGTTCGGCCATCATCACCATCCCCGGCCCGCCGCCATACGGCCGATCATCGATGGTCCGGTAATTGTCCTCGACAAACTGCCGGGGGTTCCACAACTCCAGCGACCAAGCACCCTGTTCCAGCGCCCGCCGCGTAATACCGTACCCCGACACCGCAGCAAACATTTCCGGGAAGAGCGTGATGCAATCGAATCGAATCACGCGCCTTGCCTCGCCGCACTACCAATCACTTTGCCAGTCCACGCGCACGACACCCGCCTGGACGTCTACATTCTGGACGATTGCCGGGACAAACGGGAGCAAGCGCTCCTTTCCATCCCGCTCGACGCGCAGAATCTCGTGCGCACCGTTCGAAAACAAGCTTGCAATCTGCCCCAGTCCTTCTCCCTGCGCATTCACCACTTCCAGGCCAACCAGGTCGGCCAGGTAAAACTCCCCCGGTTTGACCGGCGGCAACTTGTCCTTTGGCACCGCGATGCCCAAGCCACGAAATTCCAGCGCTGCATCCCGGTCCAGACACCCATCGAAGCGCGCCACGATATTGCCGCTGTGCTCCGCGCTTTCGGCAACTTGCACCGCCAACCACGCACCACTCGGCTCACCCTTGCCCAGCCGCCACTCGGAAATCATGCGCAAGGTCTCCGGGGATTCGGTAAAGGGCTCTACCTTGACCCAACCCTTGACGCCGTAGGGCGCGAGAACCCTTCCCAACAACACCATGCTCTGCGCCGATGAGCTTGCGGGCATCATTGTCGTCCAGCACCTGCCCGCATCACGTGGGCCCGGCGCGCCACTATATATGGCGGGGCAGGCCCAACGCTATGTTCAGGCTACCTTGGGTGCGTACTGCTTGACCAGGCGCGCGACGGTGGGCGACAACTGGGCGCCCTGCCCCTTCCAGAACACGATGCGGTCGTTGGCGACGCGGAATTTCTCACGCCCCTCCGGTGCCTTCGTGTCGTAAAAACCAACGCGCTCGATGAATCGGCCGCTGGCCGGCTTGCGCGAGTCAGCAACCACCACATTGTAGAAGGGCCGCTTCGAGGCGCCCCCACGGGCTAAACGTATGACAACCATAGTGCCTACCCAGTTTCGGAAAAAGACCGTGAGTGTACTTTAGACGGCCGCTGGCTGGCAAGGTCTTTCGCACCACCGGCGCTGCGCCAAGTCCCCGAATTTTCGGGAAAAACCGGCTTCCAGAACCTTGAAACCCCTGACGGAACGGAATTGTTGCCAGGCGCCCCGATCCAGGCGGGTGCAACGCGATGCTTCCCCTCGCATTCTCAGGTGCGCCTAGCGCATGCCAGGCAGCATGCCTTTCATGCCACGCATCATGCGGGCCAGGCCGCCTTTCTGCATGGTCTTCATCATGGTGCGCATCTGCTCGTACTGCTTGAGCAGGCGATTGACCTCCTGGACCTGGACTCCCGCGCCAGCCGCGATCCTGCGCTTGCGCGTCGCCTTGATCAGGTCCGGGTGGGCCCGCTCCTGGGGCGTCATCGAGCAGATCACTCCCTCCATCCGACGCATTTGCTGGTCGCCAAACTGGGAATTAGCCGCCGCCTGCGCAATTTGCGCCGGCAGCTTGTCCACAACTGCCGACAAGCCGCCCATCTTCTTCATCTGCACCAGCTGTTGGCGGAAGTCCTCAAGGTCGAATCCCTTGCCCTTGCGCAGCTTTTCCGCGAATTTCTTGGCTTCGTCGATGTCGACAGACTTGCGCGCTTCCTCGACCAGCGACAGGACGTCGCCCATGCCAAGGATCCGCGATGCCATCCGCTCCGGATGAAATACCTCGAGGCCGGTCAGTTTCTCGCCCGTTCCGGCGAATTTCACCGGTTTCCCGGTGACGGACTTGACCGATAGGGCCGCCCCCCCGCGCGCATCGCCATCCAGTTTTGTCAGCACGATGCCCGTCAACGGCAGGGCGTCGCTGAACGCCTTGGCCACATTGACCGCGTCCTGGCCCTGCATGGAGTCGACGACGAACAGGGTTTCGGCGGGATTGAGCGCGGCATGCAGCGCGGTAATCTCCTGCATCATGGCTTCATCGACCGCGAGGCGCCCCGCGGTATCGACGATCAGCACGTCGTTGTAATGCGTTCGAGCAAATTCCAGCGCTGCGCGGGCGATGTCCAGCGGCGACTGGGAGGCATCGGAAGGAAAGAAGGCAACGCCGGTCTGTTCTGCCAGCAACTTGAGCTGCTCGATCGCAGCAGGCCTGTAGATGTCACACGAAACGAGGAGCGGTTTCTTCTTGCGCTCCTCGGTCAGGAATTTTGCGAGCTTGCCTGCACTGGTGGTCTTGCCCGAGCCCTGGAGCCCGGCCATCAAGATGACTGCGGGAGGGACTACGGCGAGGTTCAGCTCCGCATTGGGTCCCCCCATCAATGCGGTGAGTTCGCGATGGACCACGCCCACCAGCGCCTGTCCCGGCGTCAGGCTGCCGATGACATCCTGACCCAGCGCCTTCTCCTTGACCTTGGCAATGAAGTCGCGGACGACTGGAAGCGCAACGTCCGCCTCCAGCAAGGCAAGGCGAACCTCGCGCATCGCATCCTGCACGTTGGATTCGGTCAATCGCGCTTCGCCACGCAGCGTCTTGATGACGCCGGATAAGCGCTGGGTCAGGTTGTCGAGCATTAGGGTCTCTTCAGGTTTCCCGGGAAGTCGCGGCGACCAAGCCATGGATCATCGGCCGATTGCTTCGACGCCACTGGCACTGGAGCACAGAAAAACAAGCATGCCGGGGTGATAAACTTTGCCGGATGGACGTCATTCTACCGTACGCCCTTTGCGGGATCCTTTACGCGGCGCTCGCGATCCATCTCTGGAACACGCGGTGGCGGCGCTTGCAGGACCGGGCGCTGAGTGCCTGGGAGCGATCCGCGATCCTGCTGCCATTGGCCTTGCACTCCGTGCTGCTTGCAAACAGCATTCTCCTCGGGCCGGAGCTTCGCTTCGGTTTCGGCCACGCGCTCTCGGTCATGCTGTGGCTTGCGGTTGCGCTGTATTGGGTGGAAAGCATCTTCCTTCGGCTGGAGGGCATGCAGCCGCTGGTCCTCGGGTTCGCCGCTGTTTGCGCGCCTCTTCCGGCCCTTTTTCCGGGATTGACGGGACAGTCCTATACGCACTCGCTCGAATTCCGCCTGCATCTGGTCCTCGCCATGCTTGCTTACAGCCTGTTCACCCTGGCTGCGTTACACGCGTTCCTCATGGCATTGGTGGAAAGACGGCTTCATCACGTCGCACGCCCCGGATTCAGCCGGCCAACCGGCAGCGGCGATCCCCTTGCGGGTCCACTGGCAGGACTGCCTCCGCTGCTCACGCTCGAAGCGTTGCTGTTCCGCATCTTGTGGCTTGGGTTCATTTTGCTCACGCTGACGCTGGTAACAGGCGCGGCTTTTTCGGAAACATTGTTTGGGCGCGCGCTTCAGTTCAATCACAAGACCTTGTTTGCCGTGGTGTCCTGGATCATTTTTGCCGGCCTGCTCGCGGGTCGCCATTTCAGGGGCTGGCGTGGTCGAATTGCGTTGCGCTGGACACTCACCGGATTTGCCACGCTGTTGCTGGCCTATGTCGGCAGCCGCTTTGTTCTCGAGGTCATACTGCATCGCCCCCCATCGTTGTGATGGAAACAGAGCAGGCGGGGATTGACATCGATCAGGCTCGCGCCGCTGTTGCCCACATGACAACGCGATAGGATCATGGAAGAAATTTCCCTGGGCTGGAAACTGGCCGCGCTGGCGGTGCTTCTGGTCATTTCCGCTTTCTTTTCGATTGCCGAAACGAGCATGATGGCCATCAACCGCTATCGGCTCAAGGCGCTCGTACGCTCGGGTAGCAAGGGCGCCCAACTGACCAGCGAGTTGTTGGCCAAGACAGACAAATTGCTCGGGGTCATCCTTCTCGGCAACAACCTGGTCAATGCGGCAGCGGCAACCCTGGTCGGAATCATCACGATCGAATTCTTCGGCAATGACGAAATCGCGATCGGACTGGGAACGCTGGGAGTCACGTTCCTCATCCTGGTATTTTCGGAAATCACGCCCAAGGTCGTTGGCGCAGCGTATTCCGAACGCATTGCGCTCCCGCTCGCCTACGCCCTCAAGCCGCTACTCCAGGTGCTTTATCCGGTCGTCTGGTTCGTCAACGTTTTCGTTTCTTCGTTGCTTTTCGTCCTGCGGATCCGGCCCGCAAGCGACAGTCACTCGCAGCGACTGACAATGGAGGAACTGCGATCGCTGGTGCTCGACTCCGGGCAGTTCATGCCGAAGAAACATCTGAGCATCCTCGTCAACCTGTTTGACCTGGAGGCGATCACCGTTGAAGACGTCATGACGCCCCGGTCACAGATCGAGACGATCAATCTTGAAGACCCGCTGGACGTTATCCTCAACCAGATCGCCACCAGCTATCACACCCGGTTACCGGCGCACCGGGGGGAAATGGGCAATGTCGCAGGCATCCTTCACATGCGGCGAGTATTGCGCCCGATGCAATCCGGGGAGGTGACCCTGGAAAACCTGGAAGAGCTGCTGCAGGAAGCCTATTTCGTCCCTGCCGGCACGCCCGCTTTTGCCCAATTGCAGTATTTCCAGGAAAACCAGCAACGCATTGCGCTGGTTGTCGACGAGTATGGCGAATTGCAGGGCCTGGTTACCCTTGAAGACATCATCGAGGAAATCATCGGTGAGTTCACGACCACAACGCCGGTAAAGTCAACGCGGATCCGCTGGGACAATAGTGCAGCACCCATCAGCGCGCTGGTCGAAGGCTCGGCAACATTGCGCGATATCAACCGAAAGCTGGGACTGGAACTTCCCCTGGATGGCCCCAAGACGTTGAACGGACTGATACTGGAACACTTCCAGGATATCCCCGAGTCCGGCGTGTCCGTAAAGATTGGCGATGTGCCCATGGAAATCGTGCAGACTCAGGATCGCACCATCAAGACCGTGCGGATATTCAAGCCCCGGAAGGGAAGCGTTGGCTCCTTTTAGCGGTTGCCGGTCTGGACGCCCCGTTTTCCCGCGTTGGACCAAGAGCCCCAATGCTCCTTTCAGCTTTTCGTGGGAAAGCGGTATTTATTCACAATGTTCATATGCTTAGGATCAAATCCTCAGACTTTACAAAAGCAGTCCGGGAATGCATTATCTTCGGGTGCGCCGCTACGAGAGTCGCCGCCACGCGATTTGTATCCAAGGACGCGGGTTCCGTCGGTGGCCTGAAGACTGCAAGGAAATGCTCGTGACGTTAGTGACTTGTCGCATTGCTGAATTTTCGCGTTTGCCACAGTTCGGCAAGACGCGCGTTCGTTTGGAGGAATGATGGCGACTGCTGCTGCCGGCAAAGTCAAGGAAATGACCTTCAGTTGGGAAGGCAAGGACAAGTCCGGAAAGACAGTAAAGGGCGAGATGCGCGCCGGCGGCGATGCCCCCGTCAAGGCCACGTTGCGCCGTCAGGGCATCAACGTCAGCAAGATCAAGAAGCAGAGCGCGGGGGGCGGCGGAAAGGTCGGGGAGAAGGACGTATCGCTCTTCACGCGCCAGATGGCCACGATGATGAAAGCGGGCGTTCCGCTGCTTCAGGCGTTCGACATTGTGGGCAAAGGGCACGCCAATCCCGCTGTCGGCAAACTCCTCATGGACCTGAAGATGGAAGTTGAAACCGGGTCTTCGCTGGCGACAGCCTTCCGCAAATACCCGCTGTATTTCGACGCTCTCTATTGCAACCTTGTCGCTGCTGGCGAGCAGGCCGGCATTCTGGAAACGCTCCTTGACCGCCTTGCGGCATACAAGGAGAAGACGCTGGCCATCAAGTCCAAGATCAAATCGGCGCTGTTCTATCCGGTCGCCATCATCGTCGTGGCGTTCGTCATCACCGCGGTGATCATGATCTTCGTTATTCCGGCGTTCAAGCAGGTGTTCACGAGTTTTGGCGCCGACCTGCCGGCGCCAACGTTGGTCGTGATGGCCATTTCCGATTACTTCGTCAAATTCTGGTACCTCATCTTCGGCGGTATCGGCGGGGGCGTGTACGGATTCCTCAATTTGTGGAAGCGGTCGATCCCCGTCCAGATATTCATGGACAAGTTGTTGTTGCGAGCGCCGGTATTCGGCCACTTGATCAGGATTTCAACGATTGCCCGCTGGACGCGCACGCTCTCGACAATGTTTGCTGCGGGCGTCCCCCTGGTGGAGGCGCTAGACTCCGTCGGCGGCGCATCCGGAAACTATGTCTATGTCGCCGCCACCAAGGAAATCCAGAACAAGGTCAGCACAGGTTCCAGCTTGACGGTGGCCATGCAGGAGTCCAACCAGTTTCCCAGCATGGTGATCCAGATGGTTTCCATCGGCGAGGAGTCGGGCGCGCTCGACAGCATGCTGAGCAAGGTCGCGGACTTCTTTGAGGCCGAGGTCGATGATGCTGTAGAGGCACTGCAATCCCTGATGGAGCCGTTGATCATGGTGGTTTTGGGAACCCTGATCGGCGGCATGGTGATTGCGATGTACCTGCCGATCTTCAAGCTCGGCCAAGCCGTATAACCCAAGTGATCGTTCTCCCCAAGGTTCCGGCGCCCAATACAGCGCACGGAATGATGCGGTCGCGGATGTTTATCCTTTGAATTCGCTCTCCTGGATCAGCCAACCGTTCATTCTCCCCTGGGCGGCACTGCTGTTTGGGCTGATGGTGGGCTCCTTTCTGAACGTGGTCATCCATCGGCTCCCGAAGATGATGGAGCGCGAGTGGCAAGAACAATGCGCCGAGCTGCGCGGTGAAACCGTAACCGCTTCAGAGGAAAACAAGCTTGGTTTGGCAACGCCACGGTCGCGCTGCCCGTCGTGCGGCCACGGCATTACCGCGCTGGAGAATATCCCGCTAGTTTCGTACGCTTGGCTTCGCGGGCGATGTTCGGCCTGCCGAGTTCGGATCTCTCCACGCTACCCCGTGGTCGAACTGGTATCCGGCATTGCCGCGGCGTATTGCGCCTCGCGCTATGGCCCTACGCTGGCGGCACTCGCCGCCATGGTTTTCGTCTGGGTCATCCTGGCGGCCAGCCTGATCGACTTCGATACCCAGTACCTTCCGGACTCCATGACTTTGCCCTTGCTCTGGCTCGGCCTCCTGTTGAACCTTGGCGGCACCTTCACCGATCTTCGATCGGCCGTTATCGGCGCCGCAGCAGGCTATTTGTCACTCTGGGTGGTTTATTGGGGCTTCAAACTGGTCACTGGCAAGGAAGGCATGGGTTTTGGGGATTTCAAGCTTCTGGCCGCCATCGGCGCCTGGATTGGATGGACAGTACTGCCCGTGGTCATTCTGCTTTCGTCACTGGTTGGGTCGGTCGTCGGCATCACCTTGATTCTGGTAACTCGGCGCGGACGCGACGTACCCATCCCGTTCGGCCCCTACCTGGGCGCTGCCGGAATCATTGCCCTTTTCTGGGGAAATCAACTCAGCAACCTCATTTGGACACGGTTGGCCTGATGGCGTATGTCGTTGGATTAACGGGTGGAATCGGATCGGGCAAGAGTGCCGTCGCGGCATTGTTTGCCGATCTGGGAGTCGAAGTCGTCGATTCGGACGCGATTGCCCATGGCCTGACCGGCCCCGGCGGGACAGCCGTCGAAACCATCCGACGAACCTTCGGTCCCGAATATGTAACCGCGGCGGGTACTCTGGACCGCGAACGCATGCGCAAGCTTGCGTTCGAAAATCCCGAATCACGGAAGACCCTGGAAGCCATTCTGCACCCGCTCATTCGGGAAGAAAGCGAACGCCGCACCGCTGGCGCTCGCAGCCCCTATGTCATACAAATGATCCCGCTCCTGGTCGAGACCGGCGTCCCGGAGGGACGGTACCAGCGGATTTTGGTAGTGGATTGCCCGGTAGAGACTCAAATCCAGCGCGTGATTGAGCGAAACGGGCTGTCGCGCGACAACGTCATGCGGATCATTCAGGCTCAGGCGCCACGAGCCGTCCGCCTGGCGCATGCCACAGAGGTCATCGAGAACAGCGGTCCCATCGAATCGCTTGCCCCCAGAGTCCAGCAGCTTCACCAAGCCTATCTCGCTGCCGCCAGCCAACATGCGGACTCGATCATGAACGACTCCTTGAAGGGTGAACAAGGGGATGAAGGAACCCGCAAAAAGGGGCTAGGCAACGCCATGCCGAATGGGCGAGAATCACAGAGAATCCCCGAACCGGTTGACGCCCCCTTGATCGTTTACGAATATCCGCTCACTGAACGTATCAGGACGCTGCTACGACTCGAGGATTTATTTGAGCGCGTTCACCACTTCGACACGAAAGAGGATGCGCTCGATCATCACGTCGCGCTGCTCACGCTATTCGAGATTCTTGAAGTCGCCAGCCGCGCGGACCTGAAGTCCGATCTCCTGCAGGAACTTGAGCGTCAGAAACAGGTCTTGCTGTCATTCAAGAGCAATTCTGATGTCGCCCAGGATGCCCTGTCTGCAGTGATCTCGGATGTCGAGCATGCGCTCGGCGCGCTATTCGGCATGACAGGCAAGATCGGACAGTACCTGCGTGAAAATGAATGGCTGATGAGCATCAAGCAGCGCACCGGGATCCCTGGCGGCGCCTGCGAATTCGATTTACCTGCCTATCACTACTGGCTGAACCAGGATTGCGCGACAAGAAGCGCGGACATGAACGCATGGATCTCGCCCCTGTATCCGCTGCGTGATGGAACCGCGATTGTTCTGAGGCTGCTGCGCGAGGGCGGAAAACCCACGCGGCACGTCGCTCCCCAAGGGACATTCTCCCAGATGCTCGGCGGACGAACGTCGCAGATGGTACGCATACGCCTGCCGCGGAGCGCCCAACTGGTCCCGGAGATCAGCGCCAACAAATATGCCTTGAACGTGCGCTTCACCAGCTTCAGCACGGAACCTCGTCCCAAGGTTTCGGAATCGGATGTCGAATTCGAGCTGAGCTTCTGCAACCTGTAGCGTGCCGCTGCATGCGGGTGACGCAAGGGCGCGAACGTTTGGCCTAGGCCTGCTCCAGCTCCACCAGCGTGCCGAGGAAATCCTTCGGATGCAGGAACAAGACCGGCTTCCCATGGGCGCCCGTCTTCGGCTCACCGTCCCCCAACACCCTCGCGCCCGCAGCGCGCATGCGATCCCTCGCGACGAAAATATCGTCGACTTCGTAGCAAATATGGTGGATCCCGCCAACAGGATTGTTCTTCAGAAAATTGGCGATGGGCGATCCATCACCCAGGGGATGCAACAGTTCGATCTTGGAATTGGGAAGCTCCACGAAAACAGTGGTCACGCCGTGATCTGGAAGAGGTATCGATTCCGACACGGTCGCACCAAGAGTGCCGGAATAGACCTTTGCGGCTGCAGCAAGGTCAGGAACAACTATTGCGATGTGGTTGACTCGTCCGATCATGATTCGCGCATGCCTTTCCAGAATGTGGCAATCAATTGGTCGGCCGCCACGCGTGCCGACATCCGCCCCGATGCTACCGCGTTCTCCAGTTCACTCATTCGCCGCTGTATCCGGTGATCCTCCCTGAGCACGGAAAACAGGTTCTCCGCGGCCTCGCTCCACAGCCACTTGCGCGCCTGTTCCGCCCGGTGTGACTGCAACTCCCCGCTGTGCAGCATCGCCCGATTGAACCGTTCGATGATTTCCCACAGCTTATCGATCCCGCGTTGTTCGAGCGCAGAACAGGTTTCGACCGCCACCTGCCAATTAGGAGAGCGGGGTCGCAGGTAATGCACGGCATTCCGGTAATCCGCGGCAGCACGCGTGGCGACCGCTTCCAGTGCACCGTCCGCCTTGTTCACGACGACGAGGTCTGCCAGTTCCACAATGCCGCGCTTGATTCCCTGCAACTCGTCCCCGCCTGCGGGAAGCAGCAACAGTACAAACATATCGGTCATGTCCGCAACCGCGGTTTCCGACTGGCCCACGCCGACCGTCTCTACGATCACAACATCGAATCCGGCCGCCTCAACCAGCAGGATCGTTTCGCGGGTATGCCGCGCCACACCACCCAGAGTCCCTCCGGCGGGTGATGGGCGGATGAAGGCTTCTTCACGGCGGGACAGCATTTCCATACGTGTCTTGTCGCCCAGGATGGAGCCGCCGGATATGCTCGACGACGGATCCACTGCCAACACCGCAACACGATGCCCCCTGCCGATGAGATGGCCGCCAAGGGACTCGATGAACGTAGATTTCCCAACCCCGGGAACGCCGGACAGCCCGATACGCAGCGACTTCCCGGCCTTGGGTGTCAGCAGGTCCAGCAGGCGATTGCCGGGCTCGCGGTCATCCGGGTGCGCGGACTCGACCAGTGTAATCGCCTGTCCCAGCGCCCGTCGGTCGCCAGCCACAACCGCGCTCGCGAGCTGATCCGCGCTGTAATCTGTCATGTTCGCATGCCGGGCACCGACGCCGTCAGGAACAGCCCATGCCGAGCTACTTGAACTCAACGATGGGCTGATCGACCACCAGGCTCTGTCCCTGGTTCACGAGAACTTTGGCAATCGTCACGTCGTCCAGGGCGCACAAACGGTTTTCCATCTTCATCGCCTCGACAACACAGATCTCCTCGCCAGCCTTGACCTCCTGTCCGGCCTTGACGGCAAGGCGTACCAGCAAACCAGGCATCGGCGACAGCAGGAACTTGGAAAGATTGGGGGGAGCCTTCACCAACATATGCCGGCTCAATTCGGCGCCGCGCGGTGTCAGAACCCGCGCGTCCACCTGCGCTCCCCTGTGCGAAATTCGATAACCGGTAGCCAGCCGCTCGACCTGAAAGCAGGCCTTGCGACCGTCAATATCGGCATGAAGCAGCGGCTCACCGAATTTCCAGCTCGTCGCCACGTTGTAGCTCCGGCCGTCGTGAATCACCAGCCAGCCCGTGTCCGACGGCTTGACGACAACTACATGGGATTCCTTGTTGACGATCACCACATAATCATCGCCGACAATCCGTTCGTGGCTGGGCAACTGGCCGGATACCATTGCGGCCCGATCGAGGAATTTTCGATTCACGACCGCCGCCAAGACGGCAAATAAGGCCGGATTCTCTCGCGGCACGTCGGCCGCATGAAATCCATCGGGATATTCCTCAGCGATCAGGTTCGTGCTCATCCGCCCTTCCTTGAATCTCGGCAACTGGATGAGCGCATTCAGGAAGCTGATGTTGTGCGCGACACCGCGGATGACGTATTCGTCGAGCGCGTTGACCATGTGCCTTATCGCCTCGTCCCGCGTCTCGCCGCAGGTAATCAACTTCGCGATCATCGGGTCGTAGAACATCGATACCTCGCTGCCCTCCTCGACTCCCGTATCAACGCGAACATTGGCGCCTTCGGCCGGCGGCTGGCAACGGACAAGCCGACCGATCGAGGGCAGGAAATTGCGGAAGGGATCCTCGGCATAGACACGTGCCTCCATCGCCCATCCCTTGAGCTGCACGTCCTTCTGCTTCATCGGCAGCTTCTCGCCCGCAGCAACTCGAATCATCAACTCGACAAGATCGAGGCCAGTCACAAGTTCCGTCACCGGATGCTCGACCTGCAGACGGGTATTCATCTCCAGGAAGTAGAAATTTCGCTGTTGATCAACGACGAATTCCACCGTGCCCGCCGACTGATACTGGACTGCCTTGGCCAGGGAAACTGCCTGCTCTCCCATGGCCTTGCGGGTCTTTGCATCAAGAAACGGCGACGGGGCCTCTTCGATGACTTTTTGATGCCGCCTCTGGATAGAACACTCGCGTTCATTCAAGTAGAGCGTGTTTCCATGGGAGTCGGCAAGCACCTGGATTTCGATGTGCCGCGGCTCCTCGATGTATTTTTCCGCGAAAACACGCGAATCCCCGAACGAGGCCTGCGCTTCACTTGATGCACGCTCGAATCCGTCGCGGCATTCCGCGTCATTGCGCACCACCCGCATTCCCTTGCCGCCTCCGCCAGCGCTTGCCTTCAACATGACGGGGTACCCGATGTCGCGCGCCACTTCTACCGCATGCGCGGAATCGCGGATGATGTCTGTGTAGCCGGGAATGGTGTTGACCCCGGCCGCCACTGCGAGCTTCTTGGAGGCGATCTTGTCGCCCATCGCCGTGATCGCATGGGGCTTGGGGCCAATGAAAACAATGCCGGCTTTCTCAAGTGCGCCGGCAAACGCCGTGCGCTCGGAAAGAAACCCGTAGCCCGGATGAACGGCCTCCGCGCCGGTCTTCTTGCAGGCATCTACGATGGCGTCGATGAGCAGGTAGCTCTGCGCGGAAGGGGGCGGCCCTATGCGTACCGCCTCGTCGGCCATGCGCACATGCATGGCCTCACGATCCGCATCGGAATATACGGCCACGGTCTTGATGCCCATTTTACGGGCCGTCTTGATGACGCGGCAGGCAATCTCTCCGCGATTCGCAATCAGTATCTTCTTGAACATGGTTGACCCGTCTGGCTACAGTGGAATATTGCCGTGCTTGCGCCACGGGTTGGAGAGCTTCTTTTCTCGCAGCATGGAGAATGACCGGCACACCCTCGCGCGCGTCTGGCGGGGCATGATGACATCGTCGATGTAGCCCCGGCTCCCCGCAATAAAGGGGTTGGCGAATTTCTGCCGATACTCCTCCGTCCTTGCCGCGATCGCAGCCGGGTCTCCGATGTCCTTGCGAAAGATGATTTCCACCGCGCCTTTCGGACCCATTACCGCAATTTCGGCATTGGGCCATGCAAAGTTGACATCACCACGAAGGTGCTTCGAAGACATCACGTCATATGCTCCGCCATACGCCTTGCGCGAAATGACAGTCACCTTCGGCACCGTCGCTTCGGCATACGCGTACAGGAGTTTCGCGCCATGCTTGATGATGCCGCCATACTCCTGCGCCGTGCCCGGCAGGAACCCTGGCACATCCACAATCGTCAGTAAGGGAATGTTGAACGCATCGCAAAAGCGCACGAATCTCGCACCTTTGATCGAGGCATTGATGTCAAGGCACCCTGCGAGAACCATCGGCTGGTTTGCCACCACGCCCACGGTGGATCCTTCCAGCCTGATGAATCCGATGACGATGTTTCGCGCGTAATCAGGTTGAATCTCGAAGAAACTGCCCTCGTCGGCAACTTTGGAAACCAGCTCCTTGATGTCATAGGGCTTGGCCGAGTCGTCGGGGACCAGCGTGTCCAGGGAGGGCTCTTCCCGGGTGGGCGCATCGTCGCAGGGCCATACCGGCGGGCGCTCTTTGTTATTGCCGGGAATGAAGTTGAAAAAACGCCGCAGCGTCGTGATCGCCTCGACGTCGTTCTCGAGCGCCAGGTCGGCGACTCCTGACCGGCTGCTGTGCGTAATCGCGCCGCCGAGCTGCTCGGCAGTCACTTCTTCATGTGTCACGGTCTTCACCACTTCCGGCCCGGTCAGGAACATGTATGAGCTGTCCTTGACCATGAAAGTGAAGTCCGTGATGGCGGGCGAGTAAACCGCACCGCCGGCGCACGGCCCCATGATGAGCGAGATCTGCGGCACTACACCGGAAGCAAGCACATTGCGCTGGAACACCTCTGCATAACCGCCCAGTGAAGCAACACCCTCCTGGATCCTCGCACCGCCGGAATCATTGAGCCCGATGAGCGGCGCCCCGACTTTCATTGCCTGGTCCATGATCTTGCAGATCTTCTCCGCGTGAGCCTCGGACAGCGCGCCTCCGAACACGGTGAAGTCCTGACTGAACACGAACACCAGCCTGCCGTTGATCGTGCCATACCCGGTAACAACCCCGTCGCCAGGAATCCGCTGGTTGCCCATGTCGAAATCGTTGCAGCGATGCTCGACAAACATGTCCCACTCTTCAAAGCTTCCCTCGTCGAGCAGCAAATCGATGCGCTCGCGAGCAGTCAGCTTGCCCTTTGCGTGCTGCGCCTCGATGCGCTTGATCCCGCCCCCCAGTTTTGCGGCGGCGCGCTTCTCCTCCAGCTGCCTTAATATGTCCTGCATGCGTGAGCTCCCAAACCTTGAAATGTTGTTGATGCGCCCCGAGTGCGCATCCGCGCCGTCGCTCGCTATGCTGCCTTGCGTCGCCGATGGATTCTGGCGAGTACGTCTTTCGCTGCGCTCGGTATGTTGGTCCCCGGTCCGTAAATCGCCGCGACGCCCGCCGCCTTGAGCATGGCATGGTCCTGCGGTGGAATCACTCCACCACAAACCACGATGACGTTCCCGGCTCCGCGCGCGCGCAGCTCATTGATCAGCTGCGGCACAAGCGTCTTGTGGCCTGCCGCCTGGGACGACACCCCGACCACATGCACGTCATTCTCGACCGCGTGGCGCGCCGCCTCCTCGGGCGTCTGGAACAAGGGGCCGATATCGACGTCGAATCCGATGTCGGCGAATGCCGTGGCGATGACTTTCGCCCCCCGATCATGCCCGTCCTGTCCAAGCTTGGCGACCAGCATGCGCGGACGACGACCTTCGGACTTGAGGAACGACTCGACTTCGCCACGGATGGCGCCAAATCCCTCATCCCCGTCGAATGCAGCCCCATACACCCCGCTGATCGACTGCGTCACGGCCCGATGGCGTCCATAGATTTTCTCCAGAGCGTCCGAAATTTCACCCACCGTTGCGCGCGCCCGTGCCGCGACAACCGCCAGCTCCAGGAGATTTCCCGATTTTCCGGATGCGGCTTCTGTCAGCGCCTGCAGGGCCGCCGTGCATGCGCGCTCATCGCGCGAAGCGCGGGTTTCCTTCAGGCGTCGAACCTGTGACTCGCGAACAGCCGTGTTGTCGATATCCAATATTTCGATTTCGGGCTCGTCGTCACGCTGATACTTGTTGACCCCCACGATGACTTCCTCACCGCGGTCAATGCGTGCCTGGCGCAACGCCGACGACTGTTCTATGCGCAACTTGGGAACGCCCGACTCGACAGCCTTGGTCAGTCCCCCCAGGGCCTCGACCTCGTCGATCACCTTGCGCGCCTCCTGCACCAGCGACGCAGTCAACGACTCGATGTAGTAGGAGCCCGCCAGCGGGTCCACAACCTTGGGA
>CANJXQ010000071.1 GCA_947478805.1 Betaproteobacteria bacterium
AAATTCCGCCTTGCGGGTGGCTCTCCCGTGCACCTCGAATCCCTTCGCCGCAGCCAGTGTCATTTGCTTCATCGTCATCCTCATCCCGTTCGATTACTCTCTCCACTCATAACGCATGAGCGTCATGATGGACAGACCGAATCGGGGACTTATTCAGTGTTTCCCTAACTAAGGGCGCCTAACGGCAATTCTGTTGGGGGCTTTTGGCTCTAGCAGCGCGGCCACGCCTGCGTAGCAGGCCGCGCGGTCCCTCTAGCAGCGCCGCCGAGCCTGCGGAGCAGGCGGCGCGGTCCCACTACTCCCACTACTCGTAGCGCTTGAGCGCTGCAGCCAGCGACTGCTTCACGCGGGCGCGCAAGCTCGTCGGTTCCAGCACCTCGACCTCCGCGCCGTGGCGCAGGATGTCCATGACCAGTTCCGTGTCTTCGCTGTACGGCAGTTCCAGGACCGTGCTGCCGTCGGGTTCGGTGCGCAGGCGCTGCTTCGGGTGCCATTCCTCGCTCGCCACCCAGCGCGAGGCCTTGGGCGAAAAGCGCAGCGTGGCCCATTGGGTATTGCGCCCGGAAAAGATGCCATAGCCGCTGGCAAGGAAGTCATCGAGTTCGGCAGTGGGGACATCCTTGGCCTTGCCCTCGACCTCGGTTGCCTTGCGGATGCCATCCAGCGAGAAGCTGCGCAGCGCATCGCGCAGGTGGCACCACGCGTCGAGGTACCAATTGGCGCGGTAGAACACCAGGCGCTGCGGCGAGATTTCGCGCCGGGTGGTCTCGTCGCTGGAGCGCGCCCAGTAGGTAATGGCGAGGCGCTGGCGCTTCAAGGTGGTTGTCGCGGCGAGTTCGAAGTACTGCAGTTTCATCGGGCGCGCCGCTAGGCGGATGATGCGGATGCGTTTTTCGATTTCCTCCGCGGACCGGTCGTCTGCGGCCAGCAGCGAGCGCAGGCGCGCCTGTAGCGGCGCCACATGCGGCGCGAGCAGCCCGGGCTCTAGGCCCGACAACAGGTGCTGCATGGTCAGGAGTGCGTGGATCTCGCTCGGGTTGAACCACAGCCCTGGCAACTCGTGGCGCGGCGCGTGTCTTGCGGGCGCATCGAAGCGATAACCGCCGGCATCACGGTCCCACACGACCGGCGCGCTGAAGCGGTCGCGCAGGTACTCGAGGTCGCGCTTGAAGGTGGCGCGGGAGACTTCGAGCGTTTCGAGGAACGCCGACAGCGGCACCACCCTGCGCTCGCGCAGCATCTGCTCGATCTTGTAAAAGCGTTCGCTGCGGTCCATCGGCACTCCGGCGTTGCGGGCATCGCAAAAAGCATACACTGCGCGCTGGCGAAAACGATCTTTGGGTCCATTCATGAATGCATTTGCGGCGCTTTTCAGGGGCATCCTGCGGTTTGCCGTGGTCGGCGCGCTGGTGGTCATCGGCATCGTCGGCTTCTTCGTGGCCTGGTGGCTGGTGCTGTTCGCGGTGCTGGCGCTGTCGGTGTACGTTGGCATCCGGCGCGTGTTTGGCGCCAAGCGGTCACCGCCGGCAAGCGCGGGCACGGTCATCATCGAGGGCGAATATGCAGTGGAGCGCGACGGCCCGGGCGGGGCGGAGCATACGCGGGGGCGCGTGATCGAGGTGCTGCCGGAACCGCAGGCGCAAGGACAGGATGATAATAATCCAAAGAGTTAGGCAAGTAGGTAGGGATATAACACACAGTATTGATCATAATTATCGGAACGCTGAGGAGGCGCCGTAATGTTCAAGACGGAAGCCCTGCGCAAGCTGCTGGCAGGGGACACCTTGCTCGAAGTGCCCTGCTGCTCGGATGCGCTGTCGGCAAGGCTGATTGCTGAAGCGGGTTTTCCCGCCACCTTCATGTCCGGGTTCGCGGTATCGGCTGCGCGGCTGGGAATGCCCGATACCGGGCTCATCTCCTTTGCCGAGATGCGCGACCAGCTGGCCAACATCTGCGCCGCGGTGCCGGGCACCATCGTCATGGCCGATGGCGACACCGGCTACGGCAACGCCATCAATGCGCAACGCACCGTGCGCGATTACGCACGCGCGGGCGCCGACTGCATCATGATCGAGGACCAGGTCAGCCCCAAGCGCTGCGGGCACACGCAGGGCAAGCGCGTGGTGGACCGCGAGGAGGCGCGCCTCAGGGTGCGCGCGGCCATGGATGCGGCCAAGGAGAGCGGCATTCTCGTCATCGCGCGCACCGATGCGCGTGCCGTGCACGGCATGGCCGAAGCGCTGGACCGCTGCCGCGCCTTCCGGGACGAAGGTGCCGATATCGTATTCCTTGAGGCGCCGGAGAATGAACGGGAGATGGAAGAAGCCTGCCGCGCCATCGATCGGCCGATGATGGCCAACATGGTGAGTGGCGGGAAGACCCCGATACTGCCGGCGAAGCGCCTGTTCGACATCGGCTACCGGCTGGCGGTGTATCCCATGGTGCCGTTCGCCGCAGCCATCCACGCCATGCAGCAGTCGTTGAAGGCCATGCGCGAGGGCACTGGTTCGGCAGTTCCCGAGGCGAGCTTCGAGGAAATCAAAAGGGTCGTGGGTTTTCCTGGTTACTACGAACTCGAGAAGCGCTATGCGGATGCGAAGGCCGACTAGGCAGAGGCAGCAGGCCAGTCGAGCCGGGGCAGCCTAGCGGTAGCGTTCGCGGGCGAGCGCTGCGCCCGCGCCCAGTGCCTGAAGTTTCTTCAATGCAATGCCGCGATCCATGGGTGCCATGCCGCAGTTGGTGCAGGGGTAGAGCCGCGCCGCGGGCACGAACTCGAGGGCGCGGCCGATGGTGTCGGCGACTTCCTCGGGCGTCTCGACCACATTGCTCGCCACGTCGATCACGCCCACCAGCACGTCCTTGCCTTTCAACAGCCCGATCAGGGACAGCGGCACCTTGGAGTGAGCGCATTCCAGGGAGACCTGTTGCACGCGGCTTTTCGCCAGCGCCGGAAAGATCGTCTCGTACTGGCGCCATTCGCTGCCCAACGTCTTCTTCCAATCCAGGTTTGCCTGGATGCCGTAGCCGTAGCAGATGTGACAGGCCGTCGTGCAGGTGAGCCCGTCGATGGCACGGTGCAGGGCGTCGATGCCCCAGTCGATGACATCGTCGGTGTAGACGTTGAAGGCAGGCTCGTCGATCTGGATCACGTCCACGCCGTCGGCCAGGAGCGCGCGCGCTTCGGTGTTGATCAGTTCGGCGAAGGCCATGGCCATCTTCACCTTGTCGCCGTAGTAGCGGTCGGCCACGGTGTCGACGATGGTCATGGGGCCGGGCAGGGTGAACTTGAGCTTGTGTTGGGTGTGCGCACGGGCAAAACGCGCTTCCATCTGGTGCACGCGGCCTTTCAGGCGTAGTGGGCCCGTGACCTGCGGCACCATGGCGTCGTAACGATTGTTACGAATGCCCATCTTCACCTTGTTGGCGAAGTCGATGCCGTCCACCGCCTCGAGGAATCCGTGCACGAAATGCTGCCGCGACTGTTCGCCCTCGGTGACGATGTCGATGCCTGCGTCTTCCTGCGACTTCAGCCACAGCAGCGTGGCGTCCTGCTTGGCCGCGACGAGCGCCTCGCCCTCTTGCCGCCACTGCGGCCACAGCTTGTCGGTCTCAGCGAGCCAGCCCGGCTTGGGCAGGCTGCCGGCGATCGTCGTCGGAAACAGGTGAGGTGATTCCATGGACGCCTCCGCGAGGTCGAGGCCCGAAGACTAGCGCAGTTCGCGGATGAAAGTTTCCAGTGCCTGGATGTGCTCGCCGATGGTCTCGGCCGGCTTTGCGCTGTTGGGTTTGGGCGGGGTCGAGCGATGCGTGCGCAGCGTGAAATGCGAGGCGCCGAGCTTCTTCCATCCTTCGTACTCCTGCCGCCAGATCTTGGGTCCCAGCGAATGGGCGACGATGGATTGCAGGCCGAAGTTGGCGACGTCCTTTCGGCCGCTCTCGGCAAGCAGCTGTTTCAAGCGGGTGGCGAGTTCCACGCTTTCCGATGAGGCCGAGGCGAACAGGAAGCCGTCGGCGACCCTGGCTGCGCGCTGCACGGCCGGCTCGGAAAAGCCGCCGCACCAGATGGGGATCTGGCGCGACGGGCGCGGGCAGATGCCGGCGCGATCGATGCGGTGGTAGGTGCCGGTGAAATCGATGACCTCTTCCGACCACAGGCGGCGCAGCAGCGGGATCTGCTCGTCGATGCGCGCACCGCGGTTTTTCCACGGGACTCCAAGCGATTCGTACTCGACGTAGTTCCACCCCAGGGCCACGCCCAGGTTGAGGCGGCCCTGCGACACGATGTCGATCTGCGCGGCCTGCTTTGCGACCAGCACCGTCTGGCGCTGTGGCAGGATGATCATGCCGGTGAGGAAGTCGATGGTCTTCGTGACGCCCGCGAGGAAGGCGAACAGCGTCAGCGGCTCGTGGAAGACGTCTTTCTCGCTATAGGGCCCGAACATCGGTTCCTTGCGCCCCTCGTGCACGGCGCCGACCACGTGGTCGAAGCCGACGATGCGCGAATAGCCGAGGGACTCGGCGGCCTGCGCCCAATCGCGGATGGCCACCGCATCGTTGGCGAAGGCGTTGACAGGGAATACGGCAGCAAATTTCATGGTTGTTTCCTTGCGAAGGATGGGTTCGGAATGGGGTGCGGCATGGGTGCGGTCCTCAGCGCGCAGCCTGCAGCCGCACGCTAATGGACCCGGCGGCCTGCGCAACCAGCGGGCCGAGCTCCTTGCTGATGCGCGTGCGCGTGGCCCTGACTGCGGGAATGATCATGGATATGGCGGCGATCGGGGCGCCGCTGGCGTCCTTGATGGCGGCGCCAACGCCCACGACGTCGATGTGCCACTCGCGCCAGGACACTGCATACCCCTGCTTGTGTGCCTGGCGAAGGTTGGCGACCATTTCCTCCACATCCGTGATGGTGTGTTCGGTATGACGCGGCAGCGAACTGCCCAGCAGCTTGCGCGATTCGGCCTCGGGCATTTCCGACAGGATGGCCTTGCCGCCGGTCGATTGCAGGATGGATTGAACGCTGCCCGGGGAGGTGGTTGCGCGGATCATTTCGCGGCTCTCGGCGCGGTCCAGGTACACCACCTGATTTCCCTGGGGAACGACCAGGGTGACGGTTTCGGATGTGCTATCGCGCAATTCGTGCATGACCGGTGTAGCAATCATGCGCAGGCCCCAGCCCTGCGACAACCGGCTGCCGATGGCGAGGAACTTGGCGCTCGGGCCCCAGCGTGTTTGCGGCGCGCCGGTGGCCGACACCCACCCCGCGGCCTGAAGGGTCTGGAGGATGCGCTGGGTGGTGGTCTTGGCCAGCCCGACGCGGCGCGCCAGATCGCTGACGCCAATGGCCTCGTCCGGCTTGAACGCCTCCATGACGGTCAGCGCGTTGGTGACGCTGCGAATGGTCTCGTTGCCGCTATCGGACATACTTCGCGATCGTTCCTTGGACAGGTGGCTATTGTTGCAACTGTCAGGTTCTTTTGGGCGCCGGCTCTATGGTCAAGCGGCGATGGGACCGCATTTTACGTGCTGTCGCCCCGGCACTGCACCGGTATGTGAGTGTTTGCTGATCCCGGATTTCTTGCCGACCTTGAAAACTGCCGCGTTGATATGGCGAATGCGCGCACGAAAAGTAGTCCTTGCAAACCCTGCTGGCTGCGCGCAACATGAAAATGGGTCTTGACACGATTCTCAAGTGCATTATATGCTTGTTCCGCTAACCGGCCTAATCGTTCCACTGGTCGGAACGCTCGAATTCAACGAAGACACGACGATCGACGAAAATTCCGGCAGTCCGCTGCCATTGACACAAACAGACGAGGAGTAGTCATGCGCAAATACGAAGCAATTTCCGCTGATGCACACGTTGAGGTCCCGCCGACGGCGTGGTCCGAGCGTATGCCCGCCAACCTGCGCGACAAGGCGCCCAGGGTCGTGCAGATCGAAGGCGGCGGCGACGCCGTGCAGATCGGTGATAGCGAACCCGCACCGCTCGGCCTGCAACTCACCGGTGGCCAGAAATACACCGAATTCAAGACCAAGGGCCATAAATTTGCCGACAAGCTGCCCGGCACCGGTGATGCCGCGCAACGCGTGTCCGAGCAGGACAAGGATGGCACCGACGCCGAGCTGCTGTATGCGGCCGTCGTCGCGACGTCCCTGAAGAAGATCAAGGATCCGGCAGTGCTCAAGGCCATCGCCACCGCCTACAACTCCTGGCTGCAGGACTACTGCTCCTACGCGCCGGACCGCCTGCTCGGCGTGGGCGTGATTCCGCCCACCAATGTGGAGGACGCCTGTGCGGAACTCGAGCGCATCGGCAAGCTGCCGAACATCCGCGCGGCCCAGCTGCTCTCATTCCCCAATGGCGGCGAGTGGGGCACCTACGGCGACGAGCCGTTCTGGAAGCTGGCCAACGACATGAACATCTGCGTGACGGCGCATCACAACTTCGGCGGCGAGGACAAGGGCAAGTCCCACCCGCTGCCGGGCCAGAAGGACAAGGCGCTGAAGATGGACGGTGCCGTGGACCTGGCGATGTTCGCCTGGTTGCTGACCTGCGACCTGCCGATGCCGACGATTCCAATCCTCACCATCGAGCAGCTGTTCCTCGGCGGCGTGCTGGATCGCTATCCGAAGCTGCGCTTCCACTTCGCCGAAGCCGGCATTGGCTGGCTGCCCTATTGGCTGGAGCAGATGGATGACCGTTTCAACCGCCACAGACATTGGGCGGGCGTCAAGCTGGCGAAAGCACCCAGCCAGTACGTGCGCGACCACATCTCGTTCTCGTTCCAGGAAGACCACGCCGGCGTGGCGCTGCGCCACTCCATCGGCCTCAACAACATCTGCTGGGCGTCGGATTTCCCGCACAGCGTCAGCGACTGGCCGTTCTCGCGTGACGTGCGCGAGCGCCTGTTTGCCAAGGTGCCAGGCAATGAGCGCGTGCAGATCGAAGCGCTCAACATCCTCGTGCAGCTGGGCATGATGACCAAGGAAGAGCGCACCAAGCTGTCCAACGAGCCGCGCCAGAGCAACGTGCAGTCGCTGAAGATCCCGACACGCAATTCATCGCGTTCCTAAGCGTCACTCGCGTCACAAAAACGCAGCCTTCGGGCTGCGTTTTTTTTTTCGCCGGTGAAACGAGAGTCACTTCGCTGTGCGGAACGTCGGGAATTCGATCCCGATCGGCGCTTATTGACAGGGATGCGCGCTGACGCTTGGCTATAATTGGAGCCACCTGCAACGAGGAGCGTGACATGGCGCAAGCTGAGGCCCGTACAAAGCTGGAAATCAAGCCGATTGCCGGTGCGTTGGGTGCCGAGATCCACGGTATCGATCTCTCGCGGGACCTCGATGAGGCCACGGTGGCCGAGATCCGCCGCATCTGGCTCAAGTACAACGTGGTGTTCTTTCGCGGGCAGGCGCTGACCTCGGCGCAGTACATGGCCTTCGCGCGGCGCCTGGGCAAGCCGGTCGAGTATCCATTCGTGAAGGGGCTCGAAGGATTCCCGGAGCTCACCGCGGTGATGAAACTGGAGCATGAGAAGGTGAATTTCGGCGGGGTGTGGCATGCGGACACGACCTACCTTCCCAATCCGCCCATGGCGACCATGCTGCTTGCGCGCGAGATCCCGCCCTATGGCGGTGATACTCTGTTTGCCAACCAGTACCTTGCCTACGAGACCTTGTCCGAGACGATGCGCAGCGTCGTCGATGAGCTGGTCGCGGTGAACACGTCGTCGCTCGCGGATGTGTCAAAGACGCGCGAAGACCGCATTGCCTCCGACGGCCGTCCCGAAGCGAAGAAGGAATACGTCTCGGAGCACCCGGCTGTCAAGGTGCATCCTGAAACCGGCCGCAAGGCGCTGTATGTGAATGTTGCGCATACGGCGCGTTTTCGCGGCATGACCGATGCGGAGAGCAAGCCTATTCTCGAATACCTGTTCCAGCACCAGATCCGCCCGGAGTTCACCTGCCGTTTTGTCTGGCAGGTGGGGTCGATTGCGTTCTGGGACAATCGTTGCACGCAGCACAATCCGGTCAACGATTACCATGGCTACAAGCGCGTGATGCACCGGATCACACTCGCCGAAAGGTAATACCCGTATGTCCATACGCGCGCAGTTTCGCCACACCAACCTCATCGCCCGAAACATGGACCGGTTGGTGGTCTTCTACAAGGATGTGTTCGGATTCGAAGAAGCGGGGCCCGAGCGCACGCGCTCGGGGGAGTGGCTGGACCGGCATACCGGATTGAAGGATGTCGAGCTGCGGGTGTTGCACCTGAGGCTTCCCGATGCCGGCGAGCAGGGAACGGAGCTCGAAATCATCGCCTACAACAAGTCCGTGCCCGGCAAGCGCCCGGAACTGAACCGTTTCGGCTTTGCCCACATCTGCTTCGGCGTGGAGAACGTCAAGGAGGCCTACGATGCGGTGCTCGCCGCGGGCGGAAGCCACCTGGCCGAGATCATCACCAAGTCCACGCCCTCAGGCGGGACTGCGACGGCGGTCTACGTGCGCGACCCTGAAGGCAATATCCTCGAACTCAGCGACAAGCACTGAGCAATACGCTTTATTTCGCGCGCGGCTGCAACAATTCGAAGATGGCCATGCCGCCGATCATGGCCAGCACGAACACGGCGGTCTTTGCGTCACCCGTGCCCAGCCACACCAGCGCCGGTCCAGGACAAAAACCGCCCAGACCCCAGCCGACGCCGAAGGCGAGGCTGCCCAAAACCATCCGCTTGTCGACGCGTCGCGGCTCGGGAATATAGAGCGGGGCATCGAGCAGTGAGCGCCTGAGCCTCTTGGCGCGCGCGAATGCGAACACACCGACGACGATCGCGCCGCCCATGACGAGGCCGAGCGATGGATCCCACATGCCGAAGATGTCGAGAAATCCCTGGACCTTGGCCGGATTGGTCATGCCGGCGAGGATGAGGCCCACGCCAAATACCAGGCCGGCGGCAAATGCGGAGAGTAGCTGCATGTCAGCCCCCCGAGGCCTGAACGACGTGGCGCACGACGTACACGGTCGCTATGCCGCTGCCCATGAAGCATAGCGTGGCCACCAGCGAGCGCAGCGACAAGGCCGACAGGCCGCACACGCCGTGGCCACTGGTACAACCGGTGCCATAGCGCGTGCCCACGCCGACCAGAAGTCCTGCGACGATGAGCTCAATGTAGTCGGCGGAGATCGTGGCCACAGGCAGTGTGCTTGCCATGGCCCAGGCGAGCGGCGCAATCAGCAACCCGGCGAGGAACAACACGCGCCACAGGCGCGGCTGGTCCTGGCGAAACGCAATCAGCCCCCCAAGCACGCCGGAGATCCCGGCGATGCGGCCATTGAGAAGAAGGAGCATGGATGCGGAGATGCCGATGAGCACACCGCCGGCCAGCGATGCCCAGGGCGTGAAGTGCTGCCAGTCAATTGTCATGTGAATCCCTCCCGTCGGAAAAAATGGGCGCCCATTTCGAGCCGGCGTCGATGCCGCCGTCGGCGCAGCGGGAACCTCAGCCCTGCCGCCAGCTCATTTATGTTTACGGCTTGCCTGCGGTCGCATCCGGCGCTACTGCGGCCATGTCCGGCACTCCAGCGGCCATATCACGCACGCCTGCGGCCGCATCACGCACGCCTGCGGCCATATCATGCACGCCTGCGGCGTGGGCCTGCTGGTCGGCATGATACGACGAGCGCACCATGGGCCCCACTGCCGCATGATGGAACCCCATCCTGACGGCTTCGGCTTCCCATCGGCTGAACACGGCCGGCTCGACATAGCGCTTGACCGGCAAGTGGTGCACCGAGGGTTGCAGGTATTGGCCGATGGTGAGCATGTCGATGTCGTGGGCGCGCATGTCGCGCATCGTCTCGAGGATTTCATCGTCCGTTTCGCCCAGGCCGACCATCAGGCCGGACTTCGTCGGCACCTCGGGGTGCCGCTGCTTGAAGGTCTTCAGCAGGTTCAGCGAATGCGCGTAATCGGATCCGGGGCGCGCAGCGCGGTACAGGCGCGGCACCGTTTCCAGATTGTGATTCATCACGTCCGGCGGGCCGGCGTCTAGGATGGCCAGGGCCCGGTCATGGCGTCCGCGAAAGTCCGGCACCAGGATCTCGATGCGGGTGGAGGGTGACAAGTCGCGGACGGCGCGGATGCAGTCGACGAAATGCTGCGCGCCGCCATCTTTCAGGTCGTCGCGGTCAACGCTGGTGATCACGACATAGGACAGGTTCAGCTTGGCGATGGTTTGGGCCAGGTGAAGCGGCTCCTCGGCATCCAGCGGCCTGGGTTTGCCGTGGGCCACATCACAGAACGGGCAGCGCCGCGTGCAGGTGTCGCCCATGATCATGAAGGTGGCGGTGCCCTTGCCGAAGCATTCGCCGATATTCGGGCAGGATGCCTCCTCGCACACGGTGTGCAGCTTGGCATCGCGCAGGATGCGCTTGATGTCATGGAAGCGCGACCCGGCGGGAGCGGCCCGCACGCGAATCCACTCCGGTTTGCGCAGCCGCTCCTGCGGCACGATCTTGATCGGGATCTTGGCCGTCTTGAGCTGGCCCTTCTGCAAGGCCTTCAGCTCGTCCGGTGTCAGCCCTTCGAGGTCAGGCCGGGACGGCATGCAGGCTCTCGCGTGCGCGTTCACGCAGCTTGGCCTGCCGGGCGCGCTCATCCAGCGCCCGGGCGATGCGTCGCGCCAACGCGCCGCCGAGGTCTTGCGTGTTCTTCAGGATGCCCAAGTCGCGCGTGCGCGTGACGGCAAGCCCCGGATACCCGCAGGGATCAATGGCCAGGAAGGGCGCCGTGTCGAGCTCGACGTTGAGGCTCACGCCGTGGTAGCAGCCGGCCTTCTTCACCTTGAGCCCGAGGGCGGCGATCTTTGCCCCGGCGACATAGACGCCCGGAGCGCCCTGCAGGCGTACCGCCGGCACGCTGTACTCGGCCAGCAGGTCAATGACGGACTGCTCGAGCAGGCATACGACTTCGCGCACCTTGATATTGCGCCGGTTGAGGTCGATGAGTGCGTACACCACTGCCTGTCCCGGTCCGTGATAGGTGATCTGCCCTCCGCGGTCGGTCTGCACCAGCGGAATCGGTTTGCCCTTGTTTACATCCGTACCGGGACGCGGGAAATGTTCTGGCCGCGCGGCAATGCCTGAGGTATAGACGGGTGGGTGTTCCACCAGCCAGAGTTCATCGCGTGTATGGGAGGTGCGTGCCGCGGTGAAATCCTGCATCGCGCGCCATGTCGACTCGTATGCCGCAAGGCCGAGGTGCTTGATGAGTGGTGACGGTGTGGGCATGTAGGCTGCGATTCGCTTGCACCGAATACTACACCAGCGAAATTTGGCCGCAAGTGTTGTGTGTGTTCGCGGCGGAATTATTCCGCGAGGTTGCGGCGAAAATGCGACAGGCGTTTTTAGAGCGCCTAACAGAATTGCCGTTAGGCGCGCAGCCTACAGCACCATTGAAACCATGGGGTGATCGCACAGTTCGCGATACAACTCGTCGAGCTGCTCCTGCGAGTGCGCGTTGATGGTGGTGGTGATGGAGAGGTACTTCGCTTCGCGGCTGCTGCGCATCTCCACCGTCGCCGGATCGAAGTCCGGCGCATGGCGTTTCATCACCTCGATCACCGCTTGCGCGAAGCCGGGCTGGGTGAGCCCCATGATCTTCAGAGGGAACTCGCAGGGGAACGCCAGCAGGGTTTCGAACTTTTCAGGATCTGACATGATCGGCCTCGTCGTCGGGATGCTGTTGCAGCGCCGCTGCTTCGCGCTTCTAGGATCTGTTGCAGTATGAGGGGATGCTCCCCTCATACTCCCCTACATCAGGGGCCATTTCGGAAATTCTGAAATGGCCCCTTATTTGAACCACAGCCGTAGGGTGTCCCACATGCGGCCAAAAAACCCGGCGACGCCGACATTTTCCTGTGCCACGACAGGATACTCCGCGATGGACTTGCCATCCAGGAGCACCTTGACGATCCCGACCCGCTGGCCGCCGGACACCGGGGCGAGCAGTGGCTCCTGTCCGACGAATTCGGCCTTGATCCTGTCGCCGGCCCCTGCCGGCACCGAGACCACCAGGTCATTGGCCACCACGGCCTTCAGCTCGGAGGGGCTGCCCTTCCAGACTTTCAGCGTGCTCACCGTGGCGTTCTTTTCGTAAACGCGCACGCCATCATAGATCTGGAAGCCGAAGTTGAGCAGCTTCTGCGCCTCCTGGGCGCGCGCCGCATCCGACGCCGTGCCGAGCACCACGGAGATCATGCGCCGCTGCCCCCGGCGGGCGGAGGCGACAAGGCAATAGCCGGCATTCTCGGTGTAGCCGGTTTTCATTCCGTCAACCGTCGGGTCCAGCCATAGCAGCCGGTTGCGGTTTTGCTGCGTGATGTTGTTGTAGCGGAATTCGCGCATCGAGTAGTACTTGTACCGGTCCGGGAAGTCGCGGATCAGGGAAGACGCCAGGATCGCCAGGTCGCGGGCCGTCGAGTAGTGCTGCGGATCCGGCAGGCCGGTGGAATTGCGAAAGCTGGTGTTCTTCATGCCCAGGCGCTGCGCCTCGCGGTTCATGAGCTGGACGAAAACCTCCTCCGATCCCGCGACGACCTCGGCCAAGGCGATGCAGGCATCGTTGCCCGACTGGATGATCATGCCGCGCACCAATTCCTCGACGTTCATCGGTTTCTTCGCCTCGATGAACATGCGCGAGCCATCGGCCCGCAAGGCGCGTTCGGACACCGGTACCACCTGTTCCGGGCTGAGCTTGCGCTCGCGCAATGCGCCAAAGACGATGTACGCCGTCATCAGCTTGGTAAGCGATGCCGGCTCTACGCGCTCGTCGGGTGCCTGGCTTTGCAGGACCTGGCCGGAACTTGCGTCCATCAGGAGCCACGCGCGGGCCGCGATGGTCGGTGGCGCGGGGACGTCGGCCGAGAGCGACGATTGAGGGGCCAGAAGGAGTGCTGCGAGTACGGGAGCTGCGAGAGCGGAGAATGCGCGGAAATACCGGTTCATGACGCGCCTGATCGTGAAAGCAAAAGTATACCAGCCGGCTCTTTGGTGCCCGGACATGTTGCCATTGGCGTGTCGCTGTGAGCGGCGCTCGTTGGCGAGGGGGGCAACGCGAGGCTTGCTTCAGCGCCCGGTGCGGCGGGGTGCGTCCGATGCGGTTAGCGGCGTGGCGCTTGCAGCAGCCGCCATGTCGGCGCGCAACATGGGCGCGAGCCGGCGGGTCTCGCCAATACGCGTGACGAAAAATCGTTCGGCGGGAACGCCTGCCTTGACGCGGGCTTCCGCCAGGGCGATGGGCGGCTCGTCCAGCGATTCGTCGGTCAGCTCGAACGTGCCCCAGTGCACCCCGAGCGAGTACTTCGCGCCGAGGTCCTTGTGGACCTGCATTGCATCGGCCGGATTGACGTGCTGTTTTTCCATGAACCAGCGCGGCTCATAGGCGCCGATCGGGATGGCGGCTATGTCCGCTGCTCCGAGGCGCGCGCGGATGTCATTGAAATCCTTCGAATAGCCGGTGTCTCCCGTATAGACGAAGGACATTGAATGGTGCTTCACGAAGAATCCGCCCCACAGGCTCTTGTTGCGGTCCCACAGCGTGCGCTGGCTCCAGTGCTGCACAGGGACGAGATGAAAGTCGAGGCTGCCCAGCCGCACGCGGTCCCACCAGTCGAGTTCCACCACATTGCCGATACCCGCCGATTTGAACCAGGCTTCCAGCCCCAGCGGCACGATGAACATGGGCGGGCCGCCCGTCTGGGCGGCAAGGCGTTTCACCGTGTCGATGTCCAGGTGGTCGTAGTGGTTGTGCGAGATCAGCACCACGTCGATGTGGGGCAGTTGATCGATCGCGATGCCGGGCTTGGCCATGCGCTTGGGGCCGGCGAAGCTCACCGGCGAGGCGCGGTCGGAGAAATGCGGGTCGGTCAGGATGTTGTAGCTGGCCAGCTGCAGCAGCACCGTGGCATGGCCGATCCAGGTCATCGTCGGTTCGGTCAGATTGGTGCGCAGGAAATCGGTTTCCGGGATGGCGGTGGGAGTGGGTGCCTTGGGCGGGAAGGGAACGCCCGACTGCCAGCGCTCCAGCTGCCAGCGCCAGAAGCTTTGCTTGTCGGAGTTGTCATAGTTGTTGCGAAAGCCGTCGCGCGCCCGGTGCGGCTTGGCGGCGTCGAAGTAAGGGCTGACGCTGACGCAGGAACTGAGGCCAGCGGCAATCAGCAAGGAGGCTGCGATCAGCCCGATGAAGGCCGCAGCTCGGCGGAATCGTCGGCTCATTTGACCCTCATTTCACCCTCATTTCACCCTCATTTCACCCTCATTTCACCCTCATTTCACCACGACCACGGGGCGGATCTCCACTGCTTCGCGGATCTTCTCGGCGGCGGCATTGGCTTCGGCGCGGCTGGCGTAGGGGCCCAACTGGACGCGGTGCAGGTTGGCGCGCAGCTCGATGTGCAGCTCGGCCCCCGTCCCGGATTTCATCCAGTCGGCGCTTCCAAACTCCCGCTGGATGCGCGAACCCAGGCTCTCGGCATTGGCGCGCGAGCCGAATGCGCCCAGCTGCAGGAACACGCCACGGCGGTCGGATGCGACAGGGATCGGCGCGACCGGTGCTTCGCGCACGGGTTCCGGCTTCGACTCGGGTTTCGTGACCGTCGCTGCAATCTCGACGGGCTGGCCTGCGTAGATCGCCTCGACTTCCACGGAGGCCAGGGCGGTTTCCGCGAAGCCGAGCCGATGCGCCGCGGCATAGGACACGTCCATGATTCGTCCCGAGCTGTAAGGACCCCGATCATTGATGCGCACGATAATGCTGCGCTGGGTCTCGAGGTTCACCACGCGCGCATAACTCGGAATGGGCAGCGTCGGATGGGCGGCGGTCATGGCGAACATGTCGTAGATCTCACCGCTGGCGGTGCGCTGGCCGTGAAACTTGCGCCCGTACCAGGATACCGTGCCCTGGCGTTTGTAGGCGACGCCCGGCTTGATCGGGATGTAGTCGCGGCCGAACACCGAATAGGGTTCGTTGGCGCTGGTATTGAGGGGTTCCGGCCGGGGCTGTGCATCGGTGACGCGGTCCAGGTTCACGGGCGGCGCGCCATCCGGGCCGTCGTCGGAATAGAACCCACCGGGTTTTCTCAATAGTAACGACGTCGGAATAGTGGGATGGACGCCGCGCCCCGGCGTGTCCGGGGCGCGCTTTGCAGGATCGGCGCACGCTGCGAGGAGCGCGACCGTTCCGGAAAATATGATCAGTTTTGATAGGATAGTGCCCATTGGCACGGCCTGTACGTGAATATTCTACTCATTACTGCCGTCTCGCTGACCCTCTCCACTAGCGAACCACGATCACGGGTTTGAATTCCAGCGCGGCGCGGATGCGCTCGGCCATGCCGCCGGCCTCCGTGCGATCGCGGTAAGGGCCCAGGTGCAGGCGGAATAGCCCGTTCTTCGGCAGGATTTCGATAGCGTCGTTGAGCCACCCAAGGTCGCGGTAGACGCGCGCGCGAAAGTTCTCGGCATTGTCACGACCGGAGAAGGCGCCCAGTTGCAGGAATACACCACCGGGTTCCACGTCGACGGGAAGCTGCGCAGCCTTGGGTGCGGTCGTTTCGTTCAGCGCCGCCACTTGCACGGTCTGGGATTCAGGCGCGGGTTCGGGCCGGGACGCGGCCCCAGTCGTGTTGGTTGCCGGTGCAGGCTGTGCGGCGCCGGGAGACCTTGCAACCGACTGCGATGCAGATGCCACTTGCGTGCCCTGTGGCGTTGTTGTGGCCCGACGCGCCGCGATGATGCCGGCATACTGGTCCGGCGTGATGAGCTCGACCTCCACCGGCGTGCTGCCGGCATTGAGGTAGCCGAGCTTCCAGGCTGCGGTATAGGACAGGTCGACGACGCGTCCGGGATGGAAGGGGCCGCGGTCATTGATGCGCACGATCACGCTGCGACCGTTGCCGACGTTGGTTACGCGTGCAAAGCTGGGGATCGGCAGCGTCGGATGGGCTGCCGTCATGCCGTACATGTCGTAGGCCTCGCCGCTCGATGTGCGCTGGCCATGGAACTTGCGGCCATACCAGCTGCCCAGGCCGCGCTGGCGGAATGGGGCCACTGATTTGAGCGGCACGTAGTCCACGCCGAATACGTTGTACGGGTTGTTGGCGAAACGATGCAGGGGTTCGATCCTGGGCTCGGGTTCCTGGACGGCGGCGAGTATCGCCACATCCGGCGGGCTGTCCCCCGGCCCGTCATCCTTGTAGTAGCCGCCACCGCCAGGCCGCGGGCTGGCTGGCGCCGGCGGGGTGGCAGTGGTGGTGGCGACACCGCCGGGTGATGCAGGGGCGGCACCGGCTTCGCGCTCGACCACCGGCCGCCGCTCAACGCTGCCGCAGGCTGCCAGCAGCACCGTCAGCGCGATGAGGGCAAGGGCACGCCTGGCCGGGGCAAACCATCGCGCGTCAATGGAGTGTGATGCGGCAATCACGTCTGCACCAGCTTGCGGTTGCTCTGCACGCTCATCAGCACGCCGATGCCGAAGCTGAGGGTCACCAGCGCGGTGCCGCCATAGGACACCAGCGGCAGGGGGACGCCAACGACGGGCAGGATGCCGCTTACCATGCCCATGTTCACGAAAGCATAGGTGAAGAACGTGAGGACGATGGCTCCGGCCAGGAGGCGCGAGAAGAAAGTGGGCGCGTTGGCGGCGATCACCAGCCCGCGCGCGATGAGGGCAAGGTAGAGCGTCAGGAGCAGCATGTTGCCGATCAGGCCGAACTCCTCGGAGTACACGGCGAAAATGAAGTCGGTCGAGCGCTCGGGGATGAACTCCAGGTGCGTCTGGGTGCCGTTCAGCCAGCCCTTGCCCGTGAAACCGCCCGAGCCCACGGCGATGGTTGACTGGATGATGTGGTACCCGGCGCCCAAGGGGTCTTCTCCGGGATCGAGCAAGGTGAGGATGCGCTTGCGTTGGTAGTCGTGCAGCATGCCCCACAGGAAGGGCAGGCTCGCCAGTGCGCTGGCGCCCAGGCCGATGATGACCTTCCACGACAGTCCGGCAAGGAAGATCACGTAGCAGCCGGCCGCAGCCACAAGAAGGGCTGTTCCAAGATCGGGCTGGCGGGCGATGAGCAGTGTCGGCACGGCGAGCAGAAGCGCGGCGATGGCGTAATCGTGCATGCGCAATACCGCTTCACGCTTGTGGAAGTACCAGGCCAGCATGAGCGGCATGGCGATTTTCATGATCTCCGAGGGCTGGATGCTGGTCACGCCCAGGTTCAACCAGCGTCGTGCCCCATTGCGCACGTCACCAAACAGGGCGACGGCGATCAGCAGCAACAGGCCCACCAGGTAGGCTGGCGGCGCAAAGCGCATCAGCGTCTGCGGCGGGATCTGCGAGGCCACCAGCATGACGATGAACGCGAGGCCGAGGTTGGCGAATTGCGCGGAGAGGCGGCCGGGATTCTCGTAGGAGGCGCTGAAGAGCGTGATCAGGCCGAGCAGGATGACGCCGCCCACGATGGCGAGCAGCGTGCCGTCGATGGGCGCAGCAATGCGGTGCAGGGCGCGCTCAAACACCGGCATCCTCCCTCATCGGTGCGACGCCAGGATCAACCGCCATCGCTGGCCGCTTCATCGGCTGCCGCGGGTTTCACGGGTTTTTTGCCGAGCAGGTAATAGTCGAGCACCATCCGGGCAATCGGGGCGGCGGCGGTGGCGCCGAATCCGGCGTTTTCCACCAGCACGGCCAGTGCGATCTTGGGCGCTTCAAGCGGCGCAAAAGCAATGAACAGGGCATGATCGCGATGGCGCTCCGCGGTCCGGGACTCGTTGTATTTTTCCCCGGCCTTGATGGCGATGACCTGCGAGGTGCCGGTCTTCCCGCCGCTGGTGTATTCCGCCTTGGCAAATGCCCGCGCGCCGGTGCCCTCGGTGTTGACGCCGGCCATGGCACGCTTGATGACATCGATGTTTTCCTGCTTCATCGGGATGGTCTTGAGCGGTTGCGGCTCGACGAATCGCCGTTCCCCCGTGTTGACGTTCTCGATGTATTTGACCAGGTGCGGTTTGAACATGACGCCGTTGTTGGCCAGCGTGGCCATGGCCACGGCAAGCTGCAGCGGGGTGTAGGCGTTGTAACCCTGGCCGATGCCCACCGAGATGGTTTCACCGGCATACCATTTCTGCTGGTCGGGGCGGCGAAAGCGCCTCGTCTTCCACTCGATCGAGGGCAGCACGCCGATGCCTTCGCCTTCCATGTCGATGCCGGTACGCGCGCCGAAGCCGAATTGGCCGATGAAGCGCGAAATGCTCTCGATGCCCAGGTCATTGGCCAGCGTGTAGTAATAGGTATCGCAGGACACGACAATGGATTTGTACATGTCCACCATGCCGTGGCCACCGACCTTGTCGTCGCGGAAACGACGCCCGCCGAAATCGAAGTGGCCCGGGTCGAAGATTGCCTGCGAAGGCGTGCGCTTTCCGGTCTCCAGCGCCGCCAGCGCCATGTAGGGCTTGAAGGTGGAGCCGGGCGGATACACGCCGGTGAGGGCGCGGTTGTTGAGCGGTCGGTCGAGCGAGGTGTTCAGTTCGTCCCAGCTCACCGGGTCGATGCCGTCGACGAAAAGGTTCGGATCGAATCCCGGTTTGGACACGAAGGCGAGCACGCCGCCGGTAGAGGGCTCTATCGCCACCAGCGCGCCGCGGCGATTGCCGAAGGCGGTCTCGACCACTTCCTGCAAGGTGAGGTCCAGCGTCAGGACGAGGTTGTTTCCGGCCGTCGGTGCCGTGCGCGAGAGCGTGCGCACGCCGCGGCCCGCGGCATCGACCTCCACCTGTTCGTAGCCAGTGGTGCCGTGCAACTCGCGCTCGTACTTCTGCTCGAGGCCGGTCTTGCCGATGTGGTCGGTACCCTTGTAGTTGGATTCGAGATCCTGTTCCTCGATCCAGGTGAGGTCGCGGTCGTTGATGCGCCCGATGTAGCCCATCGCATGCGAGGCAAGCTCGCCGAAAGGATATTGGCGGAACAGTCGGGCGCGGATGTCGACGCCGGGGAAGCGGTAGCGATTGGCCGCAAAACGCGCCACCTCTTCATCGCTCAGGCGCGCGCGAATCGGCAGCGTCTCCGCCCCCTTGGCTTCGATCAGGAGGCGCTTGAAGCGGTTGCGATCACTCGGGCGGACGTCGATGATCGTCGCCAGTTCATTGATGGTCTTCTCGATGTCCGCGACTTTCCCGGGGGCTATTTCCAGGGTGTAGGCGGAATAGTTGCGCGCCAGCACCACGCCGTTTCGGTCGACGATGTTGCCGCGATTGGGGGTGATCGGCACGATGGAGATGCGATTGTCCTCGGCCTTGGTATGGTAGTAGTCGTGCTGGATTACCTGAAGGTAGATGAAGCGTGCGAAAAGCAAGGCGAACGCCACCATGACCGCGGCGCCGGCGATGCCGATGCGCACCTGGAACAGGTACAGGTCGCGTTCGGTATTGCGGAATTCGGCGAATTTCACGGTTGTGCGATCAAATGGGCCGGTTCTCGTCAATGGACTCGGGGCGACGCTGCGGGGCGAGCAGCAGCATGGTTGCCACGGGCCACAGTGCCGCGGAAATGAAGCTGCCGAGAAAATAGAGCACGCCAGGGAAGGGGCTGCCCGAGAACATGCGCACCGCCAGCATGAGCAACTGGCTACCCAGCAAAACGAACAGCATGTGCATGGCTTGCGGCCATACCGGAAACCACAACAGGCGTCTCGACAGGGCATTGGCGGCGAATGCAAGCACGGCATAGGCGAAGGCGTGTTGGCCGAGCAATGCGCCGTTGGCAACGTCCATCACGATGCCGAAGGCAAAGGCAATGCCGACGCTGACGCGGCGCGGCTGGTGCACGCCCCAGAAGGCCAGCACCAGCGCGAGCAGGTCGGGCATGCCGCCCACGTTGCGCCAGGGAAGCAGGTTGAACGTGAGCGCGCAGGCCAGCGTGAACCCCATGAACAGGGGGCTCACCGGGAGCAGGATGCGTTGCGGTCTGGGTTCGTATTGCATGCGTCTGGAGTCTTCGCCTATTCGCGCTTCTTGGCGCGACGTCCCTTGGGCGAGCGAACCGCCTGCTGCGGTTGCGCTTCGGGTGCCGACGGCAACTTCGCGTCGTGCGCCAGTACCAACACCTGGCGGTGGCGCTCGGTGCCTGCGATGGGCACGCACTGGATGCGCGCAAATGCGTAGGCGGCATCGCGCTCAACGCGCGAGACCCGCGCCACCGGCAGTCCGGACGGGTAGATGCCGTCGATGCCCGATGTCACGAGGATGTCGCCGTTCTGTATGTCGGCATTGGCTGCGACAAATCGCAGGTCGAGCGTCGCCCCATCCCCGTAGGCCAGTGCACGCAGGCCGTTGCGCACCACCTGCAGCGGGATGGCCTGGTCCTTGTCG
>CANJXQ010000072.1 GCA_947478805.1 Betaproteobacteria bacterium
AATGCGGCGCGCAGGCGCTCTGCGCTGGCGTCGGAGTCCTCGGGCAGCAGGAGCACACGCGGGTCTTCTGCGTCGTTGACGATATTGGACTGGTCGATCCCGGCATTGGCATATACATGGCCGCGGCGATTGCGCGTGATCAGGACGTTTTTCGCGCAGCGCACCACGTCGGTGGATTCGCTCAGTACCAGCTCGACGAAGCGCGGGTCCTTACCGCAGGTGGCCGCGAGTTCCAGCGCGCGCGCGCCCGGGGTCACCGCGCCGAGCCGCACGTAACGGCCTTCGGACTTGGAAACGACTTTTTGCGCGACGGCAATGACGTCGCCATCCTGCAAGCGGGCGCCATCGCGCTCCAGCGCCGCAGTGACCAACGCCCCGATGTCATCGCCGGGTTCGACCAGCGGAAATCCGGGCAGCGCCTTGAGGAGCAGCTCCGGGTGCACTTAGGAAGGCTCTGAAGAACTGTGAGTTGTGTCGCGAGGCAGCGCAGCTGGACGAGCGAGGGAGAGCCGAATCAAGAACTTAAGCATATGTAGCTTCGGAGAATGCTTGCGGTGTTAGGCAAATCAGAGCTCTTTTACTTCAAGCCGGTAATGCGGATGCCCGCGCCTTCGACCTTGTAGCGGCGATTGATCGAAATCAGGATGGAGGTCAGCGCTTCGGCCGCGGCAGAATTGGCCAAGGGGCCGGCGTGGATGCCGCGCATGCCGGCGGCCTCGACAAGCTTGATGACTTCTTCGCGCGCTTCTTCACTGTCGCCGCTGACCAGCACGTCGCAGTCCATCACATGCGAGAGGTCGGAGAGATGATGCGCGGAGATGTTCTGGAACGCCGAGACGACGCGCACCGATTCGCCCAGTTCGGCCTGCAATGCCGCGACTGCGGAGCCGCCGGATGGAAGCTGCACCCGGGCGACCTTCGGCGGTACCAAGGGGACGGTCACATCGACCAGGATCTTGCCGCCGAGCGCCGACTTCACTTCCATTGCCGTGGGGCGTTGCCCGGAATATGGGACCGTGAGCACGACAATATCGGCCTGCTGTGCTGCAGCCAGATTGCCGTCGCCCGACACGCGCTGGGCGCCGATCAGCGTGTTCATCTGCGCCGCCGACGCATCGGCGCGTTCCTTGGAGCGCGAGCCGAGGATCACCTTGTAACCGGCGTTGGCCCAGCGAACTGCCAGTCCGCCACCTTCGGCACCCGTGCCGCCCAGTACTGCGATTGTCTTTGCCATGATTCCTGTCTATGCCTGCGTCAATTGAAAAGTCTTGGATCGCGTGGAGCCGGTGCGGGCGAATTTCCCGGCCCGCGGCTCCACGGTCTTGGTGAGCGGTGCTGCACCGTAGCTGCGCGCCACCTGCTCCGGGGCCGGCGTGCCATACAGCGTCGAGCGCTGGCGCGGCACGCGGCCGATCGAGCGGATCAATTCGTCCATCGCCTCGGGCGGCATTTCCTGGCCGTGCTGGGAGCCAGCGGCGCGCGAGATGCTCTCGTTCATCAGCGTGCCGCCCAGGTCGTTGACGCCCGCGGCGAGCGCGAGTTTCACGCCTTCGGGGCCGAGCTTGACCCACGAGGCCTGGATGTTGGGGATGAGCGGGTGCAACGCGAGGCGCGCCACGGCGTGCATCAGGATCGCTTCGCGCAGCGTCGGTCCGCGCCGCGCCCGGCCCTTCATGAACAGCGGGGCTTCAGCCGCGACGAAGGGCAGGGGCACGAATTCCGTGAAGCCGCCGGTGGATGCCTGCAGGTCGCGGATGGCGAGCAGGTGTCGCGCCCAGTGCTCGTAGCGCTCCATGTGGCCGAACATGATGGTGGCCGTGGTGCGAAGCCCGAGGCGATGCGCGGTTTCCATGACCGCAAGCCAGGCGCCGCTGGAAATCTTGTCCGGGCACAGGATGGCGCGCACATCGTCGCAGAGGATTTCCGCGGCGGTGCCCGGCAGCGTGGCCAGCCCCGCCTGCGAGAGTTCGCGCAGGAACTCTCCGACGCCAAGGCCGAGCGTGCTCGCGCCCTGCGTGACCTCCAGCGGCGAGAAGGCGTGGATGTGCATGTCCGGCAGCACCGCCTTGATTTCGCGGGAAATGGCGAGGTAGGTCTCCCCGGTGTAATCCGGGTGGATGCCGCCCTGCAGGCAGACTTCGGTCGCGCCGCGCGCCCACGCCTCCTGTGCGCGGCGCACGACTTCCTCGACCGGCAGATCGTAAGGGTCGCCGCGCAGGCTCTCGGCCATGCGTCCCTTGGAGAAGGCGCAGAACTGGCAGCGATAACCGCACACATTGGTGTAGTTGATGTTGCGGTTGACCACGTAGCTCACGGTGTCGCCATTAGCTGCCTGGCGAAGCGAATCGGCCGCGGCGCACACGCGCTCGAAGTCGCGGCCGCGGGCACGGAACAGGGTTTCCACTTCCTTCAGTTCGAGGCGCTTGCCATCCTGTGCGCGGGCAATGATGGCAGCCACCGACGATGCAGCGCCGTAATTCGCGTCGAGCGTGGCGGGCAGTCGCGGTGTGTCGGGCGTGCCGACGACCCAGGTGTCCTCGCGGGCGAATCCTTCGCCGTCGCTGGCGCGCAGGGCCTGCGTATAGACGGCGGGCTCCATCCAACGGGGCTCGAGGTAGTCGGGATACACCGGCAGGCGCGGCACCAGCACCTTGCCTTGGCGATGGGTGGCAACACGCAGGGCCTCCAGTTCCGGCCAGGCGCATTCCGGATTGACATGGTCGGCCGTGACCGGCGACACGCCGCCCCAGTCGTTGATGCCGGCTGCGATCAGCTCTTGGTATTCGTTGGCGCTGAGGTTCGGCGGCGCCTGGATGTTCATTGTTGCGCCGAAGAGGATGCGCGCGGCGGCAATGGTCCACTGCAGGTCCGCGAGCCCAGGTTCGTCCGCGCCGGCGAGCTTGGTGTCGTCCTTGGCGCGGAAGTTCTGAATGATGATTTCCTGCACATGGCCATGGCGATCATGCAGGTCCTTGAGCGCGATGAGCGAGTCGATCCGCTCGTCGCGCGTCTCGCCGATGCCGATGAGGATGCCGCTGGTATAGGGGATGGCCAGTTCACCGGCGAGCCGGATGGTTTCCAGGCGTGCTGCAGGTTCCTTGTCCGGCGAACCGAAGTGCACTTGGCCTTTTTCGGTCAGTCGCGGCGAGGCAGTCTCCAGCATCAGGCCCTGGCTGGCCGACACCGTGCGCAGTTTCGCCAGTTCCTCACGGCTCATCACGCCGGGGTTCGCATGCGGCAAGAGCTGCGTTTCCTTCAGGACCAACGCGCACATGGCGGCCAGGTAATCGATGGTGCTCGCATAGCCATGCGCGTCGAGCCATTCGCGCGCCTCGCGCCAGCGGAGTTCCGGCTTGTCGCCGAGCGTGAACAGCGCCTCGTGGCAGCCGGCGGCCTGCCCGGCGCGGGCAATGGCCAGAACGTCCTCGGGATCGAGGTAGAGCTTTTCCAGCTTGCTCGGCGACTTGGCGAAGGTACAGTAGTGGCAGACATCGCGGCACAGGCGCGTCAGCGGAATGAACACCTTGGGCGAGTAACTGACGATGTGGCCATGCCCCTGATCGCGCAGCGCCGATGCCTCGGCAAGCAACTGCTTGAGCGGGGCGGACAGCAAGTGCCCTCTGAGCGCGGCGGCGTTGGTCAATTCAGGCTTTCCCATGAGTTGGCTTCGGGAGCATCCGGCTTAGGGCTTGAGGCCCAGCGTCCTGGCCACGCGCTCCAGGGACTTGAGCTTGGCACCGAGCGACATGTCGGCCTGTCCTGAAGGATGAATGGACTCCCACGGTAATACGAGATTGTGAAAGCCGGCAGCGCGATAGCGGTCGAGGTTCTCGTTGGTCACGGGGCCGACCGGGCGGCCGATGAATTCGTAGGGTTTCTTTTCGAGGCCATGTTCCTGGCGGATGCGCTCGATTTCCTGCTTGATGGCAATGCATTCTTCCAGCGGAATCGTGGTGCCGTACCAACCGTCGCCACGGATCGCCGCGCGACGGATGGCCGGCAGCTTGGTGCCGCCGAAGAGTAACGGAATCTTCGCCGGCTGCTTGGTAAGCTGCAGGGACTTGAAGGGATACAGAGGCCCGTCGTGCGCCACCGGGCCATTGCCCGCGAAGAGCTTCGGCAGAATGTCGAGAATTTCCTCAAAGCGCTTTGCACGGTCCTTGAACGGCACGCCCAGCGCCTCAAATTCGTCGCCCAGCCAGCCCACACCGACACCGAAGCGAAACCGACCACCGGACATTGCATGCGCAGACAGGCAGGCGCGCGCCGTGAGGATCGGATGGCGCAGCGGCAGCAGGTAGATTCCCGATGCAATCTTCAGCTTGCTGGTACTGCCGAGCATGGCGCCGATCATGACCCAGGAGTCGAACATGCGTTCGTCTCCGGAAAGGACCATGGGAACGCGCGTGGAATAAGGATGCTCCTGGTGCATCACTTCCGGTGCAACCACGTGGTCGCCGACCCAGACGCCTTCGAAACCGAGTGATTCCGCGTGCTGGCAGATCGGCACCATCTCTTCGTGGCGGTTGCTGTAAATGGTGAATCCGATCGGCATTGCGGCTCCTGAGTCTCTGGTCGCGGGAATCATATACCAAGTGGCACCGTCGGATGCCCGCATGGAGACCTATCTATCCAGACATTCTTGCTGAAACTTGACAGTGAAATCGGCAGTGGTTGGGCAAATACGCCGTGTGGCGACATCCGCTTCTGGATTGCGGAGATTGGTCTAGGCGCGCGGGTCCTTTCGCGCCAGCCAGTCGCGATCCCCGGCCCCGCCGTCCACGACGGTGAAGAGCAGCCGGCGGTGCGAAATGCGCCAGCCCTGCGGCATGCGGCGCAGCGTGTCTCGATACTGGTAGCGGAAGGTGATGCGGCTGCCGTCCTTCTTTTCGTGGTCGGCAATGGCGTAGGCGACGCAGTCGGCCTCATTGCCGCGCAGCACCACGCGAACCTGCCCGAGTTGATGATGGGTGTGCTTGGCGCCACCGGTCTGGCCCTGCCAGCGCCGGCGCAGCGCGTCGTGCCCGACTTCGGGGCCGCCACGGGCTGGGCCGTAATCGGTGACGCAGTCCTCGGTGAAGGTCGCGATCACGCGTTCGAGGTCGAACTCGTCTATGGCCTCGCAGTATTCGGCTTCGGTATTGCGAATGGCTTCGATGTCCAGCAGGTCCTGCAGGCTCTTCGCAGACATGGCGTGTCCTTGCGAGTTGGTGAATTGGGGAAAGCCAAAGTATATTGCGTTCATACCAAAGGGGAGGGGCATATGGATCTCAAGGGCAAAGTCGCCGTCATCACCGGCGCCAGCAGCGGCATCGGCGCCGGGCTGGCGCGCCATTTCGTCGAGCAGGGCATGCGGGTGGGCCTGTGTTCACGGCGCGCGCCGGTGCTCGAGGAGGGGCCGAATGTGCTTTCGCGCAGCGTGGATGTATCTGACGAGGCGGCGGTCATTCGTTTCGCCGAGGAGGTCGCGCAGCGCTTCGGGCGCATCGACCTTTGGGTGAACAATGCCGGCGTGGTCGAGCCGATCGGCATGCTGCGCGACCTCGACCTGAAGGCGTTCGCCCGAAACCACCAGATCAACCTGATGGGCGTGGTGCACGGCACCCGCGCCTTCATCGGCCACGTGCGCGGGCAGCCCCGGCGCGCGGCCGAGTCGGTGTTGATCAACCTGTCGTCGGCTGCGGCGCGCCAGGCGCGGGCCGGCATGTCGGCCTATTCGTCATCCAAGGCGGCGATCGACCGGCTCACCGAAGCAGTGTCCGAGGAGGAGAAGGATGCCGGCATCGTGGCCATGGCCTTGTCTCCTGGCATGGTGGACAGCGGCACGCAGGCTGTGGTGCGTTCGATGCCGGTCGAGCGCATGCCGGCGTCCGAGAACAACCGTCGTGCCGCGGCGCTCGGGAAATTCAACAGCCCGGCGCATGTGGCTGAGCACATGCTGAAGATCGCATTCGATCCTGCCGCGCGTCCGCAGGGCTCTCTCTACATTGTGCCCAATCAGTATTGAATCGAATTGCAGGACGGTATTGCCGAACTGAATTGAAAAACGGGGATTACGCGTAATGACATCGAATGCTCCAGTGCTCATCAACCGCGATGGCGCCGTCGCCATCGTCACCATCAACAACCCGAAACGCCGCAATGCCATGTCGCCGGAGGTCAAGACCGGCCTCGGGGACGCGTTCGCTTCGCTCAATGACGATGCCGGCTGCCGCGCCATCGTCCTGACCGGGGCGGCCGGCGTGTTTTCCTCGGGGGGGGACATCACTACCTTGGGCAAGGGTACTCTGATGGAGAACCGCAGGCGCTTCGAGAAAACGGCTGCCCTGGTGCGCCTGGTGATTGCAAGCCCCAAGCCGGTTGTTGCCGCGGTCGAAGGCTTCGCCGTCGGCGCCGGCCTGTCGCTGGCGATGGCCTGTGACTACGTTGTCATGGCTTCCAACGCGACGGTGAGCTGCGCATTCGTCAAGGTCGGGTTGCACCCTGATTACGCTGGGCTGTGGTCGTTGCAGCGGCGCGTGAGCCCCGCCAAGGCGGCGGAAATGGCCATGCTCGGCGACAAGATCGATGGTGCCGAAGCAGGGCGCCTGGGGATTGCCAATCGCGTGGTCGATCCTGGTCAGGCGCTGGACGTGGCGTTGGAGGTGGCGCGCCGTTACACCGAGAACCCGCCGCTTGCGATGGCGCTGATCAAGGCTTCGCTGGCTGCGGGCAGCGGATCGCTGGAGGAGGGGCTGCAAGCCGAGGTGAACTTCCAGCCCGTGCTGATGTCCACCAGGGACCACGCCGAAGCCGTCGCGGCGTTTCTCGCCAAGCGAAAGCCGGTGTTTACCGGGGAGTAGTGGCTCCGCCACCGTTGAAGTGCTGGCCTGCAACAGTCACATGCTTGATAATAATATGGCCGTACAGGTTATATAGACGTAATACATATTCTGATTATGATAGTGATACAAAGTTTTTTTATTGGTGCCATTCATAGTACTCGGCGCAACGCATTCGAATGGGTTCTGCAGTGACGCCAACCCCTCGCTACCAGATTCGCTTTACCCCGTATTTGCGGAAAATCAGGTCTGCAGTGACGACCGGCAACTTTTCTTCGAGCGCTTGCGCGATCAGCAATCGGTCGAACGGGTCGCCGTGGTGTGCAGGCAGCGTCTCGACACGCCCGATGTGTGGCATGCCGATTTCCAGGTAGCGAAACCCGTTGGCCATGACGTGCTCGTCGACATAGCGGCGCACCGGAAGCGCGAGTTTCAGTTTGCCGAGGCTTGCCTTGATGGACATCTCCCAGGCGCTGGCGTGGCTGATCAGGCATTCATTTTCCGGGTCGGCAATGACTGCGCGGGCCTTGGCTGGCAGGGCGTGGTCGCCTTCCACCCACCACAGGAAAACATGCGTATCGATCAACATACGCATCAGACGTGGTCCTTGAAGACCTCCGGGGTGGCGTCAAAGTCCGGCGCGATGTAGAGAATCTGGCCCTTGCCGGAGCCAGGCTTGCGCGTCTGCTTCGGCCTGTCGAGCGCCACGAGTTGTAAAACGGGTTTGTTGTCTTTGGCGATGATGACTTCTTCCCCGAGCATGGCTTTTTTCACCAGTTCCGAGAATTTGGCCTTGGCTTCAGCGATATTGAACCTGGACATGGGTAGGCACCGCCTGGATTATTCGAATGCAACGTTGGTCATCTTATATGACTAATACGAGATTGACAACAAGCCATAGGACATCGCGGCGGTGGCGGACTGGCCAGCCTCAACGCGCCGTCGGCAATGCGTAGCGCATGTGCCAGTTCTGGTCCGCCCCTGCACCGACGTTGGCGATGCGGACGTCAATCACGAACGGCTGCCCGGCAGCCTGGGCTTCTTTGCCGCGCCTCATCACGGCACTTCCCAATGCTCGATGACGAACTGCAGGCTCTACACGCCGTTGTACTCGTTGACTGATATCCGGTAGGCGGCCCTCACGGCGGCAGGCAATGGCTCCGATGCGTTGAAGTGCATGGCCTCCAACGTTTGGTCGCCGCGCCGCCGCCGCTCCGCGCGCAGCGCCAGCATGATGTAGAACATGACGCCCACGCCGATTTCCACTACAATGTGTCTACATGTAGACACATTGGAGGTTGTCATGAAGCTGCAACTGTCGAAATGGGGCAACAGTCTGGCGGTTCGCCTGCCGGTGGAATGTACGCGTGCCGCCGGGCTTCGCGAGGGCGACATTGTGGACGCCGAGGTTACTGCGATGGGCGAAATCAAGTTGACGCCAACCCAGCCATTCGACAAGGCGGCATTCATGAAGCGCCTGCGCAAGCTTCGCGCGGGCATGCCCATGACTGCTACGACCGTGGAGATCATGCGCCGCGAGGATCGTTACTGATGGTCTATCTCGACACCAGCGTCGCCGTTCCTCTTTTTGTTCATGAACCGGCCAGCGAGGCTGTCGACGCCTGGCTCGAAGCGTGCGCCGAACCGATCATTTCATCGGAATGGATCGTGACCGAGTTTGCGAGTGCCCTGTCTGTCAAGGCGCGCAGGGGTGAAATCAGCGCTCGGCAGTCGCGCGCCGCATGGAAGGATTTCGATGCATTCTGCAAGTCTGGTTTGCGACTGATGCCGGTGAGCCGATCAACGTTCGACGCGGTTGCGCTGATGGTGCTGAATGTGCCCAGCGGCCTGCGCTCCGGGGATTCCCTTCACCTGGCGATGGCGCTCGAAGCAGGCGCCGGCGCCTTGGTTACGGCCGACGCGACCCTGGCGAAGAATGCGCAAGCGAACGGATTGAAGGTCATTCGATTCTGAAGTTCGGTGGCGCCGAGCGTTGAGTAGCGGCGATTCTCGCCAAATCGAAACCAGTGTTTATCGGGGGAGCAGTGGCTATCTGCCGTTCGCGGTGGATGCAATGCAACTTGACGAATTGATAACAATATCGGCGTACATGTTCTAGAAACGTGATGCCTCTCGGTTTCCTGATAGTAATCATCGAACCAGGGATGAGCGCTTCTCCCAGTGCTCGATCAGCACCTGCAGGCTTTGCACGCCGTTGTAATCGTTGACCGAGATCCGGTAGGCGGCCCTCACGGCGGCAGGCAATGGTTCGGAAGCGTTGAAGTGCATGGCCTCCAGCGTCTGGTCGCCGCGCCGAAGTTTCAGCTTGAGGTGTTTCTCGCCGACGATGCGCTGGCTCACCACGCTGAATTCGTCCCAGAACAGCGGCTGGGGAAAAGCCTGTCCCCAGATCTGGTCCTCCAGCAGGCGCGCGGTGGCGAGGCTCATGTAGGAAGGCTCGAGCGAGCCGTCGGTCTCGATGCGGTGGGCCAGTTCCTCGGGGGGCAGCATGTCGCGCACCGCCTGCTCGAACGCGGCAGAAAATCGCGCCAGTTCCGATTCGAGCAGGGTGACGCCCGCGGCCGCGGCATGGCCGCCGAAGCGGATCAACACGCCGGGTTCGCGCTTGGCGACGAGATCGAGCGCATCGCGCAGGTGCAGGCCGCGAATGGAGCGGCCCGATCCTTTCAATTCCTGCGCACCGCCGGTGTCCTCGGCGCGGGCGAAGGCGATGGTCGGCCGATGCCAGCGATCCTTGACGCGCCCGGCGAGGATGCCCACCACGCCCTGGTGCCAGGCCGGATCGAACAGCGACAGCGAGTACGAATCCCCGACGCTGACGCCGGCGAGCATCTTCTCGGCCTGCTCGCGCATGTCCCCCTCGATGCCGCGCCGCTCGCGGTTGAGATCGTCGAGGCTGCGGGCAATCTCCAGCGCGCGCCCGGCATCCTCGGTGACGAGGCACTCTATGCCCAGCGCCATGTCCGCGAGGCGCCCGGCGGCGTTGATGCGCGGCCCCAGCAGGAAACCCATGTCGAAGGAGGCCGCGCGCGCGCTCGATCGCCCGGCCACGGCGAAGAGCGCGCGAAGCCCCGGCTGCATGCGCCCGGCGCGGATGCGCTTCAGTCCCTGCGCCACCAGCACGCGGTTGTTGCGATCGAGCGCGACCACGTCGGCGACGGTCCCGAGCGCCACCAGATCGAGGAGCTCGCCAAGATTGGGGCCTTCGCCCTCCAGCACGCCGCGTCGCCGCAGCTCGGCGCGCAGCGCCAGCATGACGTAGAACATGACGCCCACGCCCGCGAGGTTCTTGCTCGGGAAAGTGCAGCCGGGCTGGTTCGGGTTGACGATGGCCGCGGCCGCGGGCAATTCCGCTCCAGGCAGGTGATGGTCGGTGACGATGACGCGGATGCCCAGCGCGTTGGCGGCGGCCACGCCTTCCACGCTGGCGATGCCGTTGTCCACGGTGACCAGTAGGCTGGGCTTGAGTTCGGCCGCGAGCTGCACGATTTCCGGCGTGAGGCCATAGCCGAAGCGGAATCGGTCGGGGACGATGAAGCGCACGTCGGCCGCCTGGCCTGCCCGCGCCCCGGACTTGAGGCGCATGGCGCGCATGGCCCGCACGCCTACCGCGCAGGCGGTGGCGCCGTCGCAGTCGTAATCGGCGACGATGACGATGCGCTCGCCTTTTTCAATGGCGTCGGCGAGCAGTGTTGCGGCCTCGGCTGCCCCCTTCAGGTCGGTGGGCGGGATGAGACCGGCGAGCGAGTCGTCGAGCTCGCTCTTGTCGGCGATGCCGCGGGCGGCCGCCAATCGCGCGATGATGGGGTGCACGCCGGCGCGCACCAGCTTGTCCTCGGCCCGCAACGGGACCTTGCGGACGGAGACCTCGGCGTCGGTCACGTGCGCTCCCCCGTGAGGTTGAGATAGCGTTCAAGGGGTTTGATGCGGCGCCAGAAGCGCCGCAGGTCGCCGCGCACCATCTCGACCTCCATCCCCGATGAACCCGATTCCGCATTTGCAGAGCCGTCGCGGTTGCCCAAGGCTGTGACGGTCAGCATGCCGATGCGGTCGCGGCGCAGGGCTTCCAGTAGCGGATCGAGCCATTCGCGCTCGATGTGGCGCGCCTGCGCCATCCAGCCTGCGTGGTCTGCATAGGCGGCGGGCGCGCTCAGGCCATCCAGCACGACGAGCGCGCGCCCCGAGTCGCGGGCGATGCGCAGCCATTCGGGCGCATTCGCGGGCAATGCAGAGGCGCTGCCGCCGGCCGACTGCACCAGCCCGCGAATGACCGGGTCGTTGGCATGCACCTGGTCGAAGACGCGTGCCTCGGGCGTGGAAATGCTGCCCGCGCCCCAAAACCAGAGGCTGTTGATGAGCGGCTCGCCGCGCGCTTCGCGCGCAGTGTTGACCGGGTGCTCGTGGAGCAGCATCTGCACTTCATTGGCAATGGCGTTCCAGCGCATCGCATCGGCGCCTTGCGGCAGGTTGTCCTGGATCGCCTGGCCGCGCGCCTCGTGCACGGGTGTCCATTGAATCGCTGTTGCGGCCGCCGTTGCGGCTGACCCTTCGTCCAGTCGGGCGTACCAGCGCAGCGGTGCGACGACTTCGAATGCCATGGTCGGCGCGAAGTGTGCATTGACCGTTTGGGCGAGGGCCGCGGCTTCGTCTGACGAAATGGCAAACACGGACGCATCGGCCAGGACCAGCGCATCGCGATCGACGGTCAGCTGCACCGGGTCGGCACGCAGCCAGTTTGCGGTCCCGGGCGTGCCGCTGTCTCCCATGAGGCTCGTGGCGGCGGTGAGCGCCGCCTCCGGTAGTCCATGGCGCGCGGCCAGCCAGCCGTAGAGACTGTCGCTGATGGTCGTTCGCCGCCCGCGCGCGAAGATCGTTTCGGCGCAAGGCAGGGCAGGCGTGGCTTCGTCGCTGCCCGCAGGAAGGTAGCGCGTCCGGTCGGGAGCGAGGCAATCCTTGCGCAGGAGGTCGGGGACGAGCAGGTGGACGTGCATGTGGGGCAAGTCTAACAGGCGCGTGCCGCCACCAAGTCGCCGGCCTTCGCCAGCATGTGACCGGACCACGCCACCGTAGGTCTGCCCGAGCCACCGTAGGGCTGCCCGATATGGCACACTGCGGCAGTGAATCTCCCTTACGAACTGTTCGTCGGACTGCGCTATACCCGCGCACGCAAGAAGGTCAGCGGTGGTAACCGCTTCATTTCCTTCATTTCCTTCACCTCCATGCTGGGCATTGCGCTGGGCGTTGCGGCGCTGATCGTGGTGCTGTCGGTAATGAACGGCTTCCAGAAGGAGCTGCGCGCTCGCATCCTCGGCGTGGCCTCCCATGTCCAGGTGTCGGGCCCGGCTGGCGAGCTCACGGACTGGCCGACTGTGGCCGCCGCTGCAAAAGCCGATGCCGCGGTGGTCGGTGTGGCGCCGTACGTCAACGCGCAGGGGCTGTTGTCCACGGGGCCTGCGGTGCGCGGCACGGTGGTGCGCGGCATCCTGCCCGAGGAGGAGTCCAAGGTGGCCGACATCGGCAGCCACATGCTCGCCGGCAGGCTCGATGCGTTGCGCGAAGGCGAATTCGGCATCGTGCTGGGTTCGGAGCTGGCGCGCGCCGTGGGCGTGCGGCTCGGCGAGCGCATCACATTGATTGCCCCGCAGGGCCTGGTGACCCCGGCGGGCGTGCTGCCCCGGCTCAAGCAGTTTCGCGTGGTGGGCGTATTCGAAGTCGGCATGTTCGAGTACGACTCGGGCCTCGCGCTCATTCACCTGGCCGATGCGCAGAAGCTCTACTCCATGGCCGATCGCGTGTCCGGCGTGCGCCTGAAGCTGGTCGACCTGTTCCAGTCGCGGCAGGTGGCGCACGCGCTCACGGAGCGCCTGCAGGCCGAGCAGCGGCGGGAGCTCTACATCACCGACTGGACGCGCAGCCATGCCAATTTCTTTCGCGCCGTGCAGATCGAGAAGAACGTCATGTTCATCATCCTGATGCTGATCGTCGCGGTGGCGGCGTTCAACATCGTGTCCACGCTGGTGATGGCGGTGACCGACAAGCGCGCCGACATCGCCATCCTGCGCACGCTGGGCGCCAGTCCCGGCGGCATCATGCGCATCTTCATCGTGCAGGGCGTCCTGATCGGCGTGATCGGCACCGTCATCGGTGTCGTAGGCGGCATCCTGCTGGCACTCAATGTGAGCACCGTGGTGCCGTTCATCGAAAGTCTCTTTGGCGTGCAGTTCCTGGCAAAAGACATCTACTACATCAGCGAACTGCCTTCGGACCTGCAGCGGGCCGACGTGCTGACGATTGCGGTCATGTCGCTGGTGCTGAGCCTGCTGGCAACCCTGTACCCGAGCTGGCGCGCCTCACGCGTGAACCCGGCCGAGGCGCTGCGCTATGAGTAAGTCTACGGGCAACGCTGTGGGCGACGTGGCGGAAAGCGCTACGGAAAGCGCGGAAAGCGCGGAAAGCGCGGAAAGCGCAGCGACGCCAGTGCTGGAAAGCCGTGGCCTGCGCAAGGCCTACGCGCAGGGCAGCGCGCAGATCCACGTGCTCCGGGGTGTGGACTTTTCCGTGGCCAAAGGCGAGCTGGTGGCCATTGTCGGGGCATCCGGTTCGGGAAAAAGCACGCTGCTCCACCTGCTCGGCGGGCTGGATGCGCCCAGCGGCGGCGAGGTGACCGTGCTGGGTCGGCGAATGGATTCGCTGTCGGAGGCGGAGCAGGGAGAGCTTCGCAATCGCTCGCTCGGCTTCGTGTACCAGTTTCATCACCTGCTGGTTGAGTTCACGGCATTGGAGAACGTCGCCATGCCGCTGCTCATCCGGCGCATGCCGCGGGCCGAGGCTTACGCAGCGGCCGCGGCGATCCTGCGCGAAGTGGGGCTGGGCGAGCGGGTCGAGCATACGCCGGGGGAGTTGTCCGGTGGCGAGCGCCAGCGCGCCGCGCTTGCCCGGGCACTGGTGACGGAACCCGCCTGCGTGCTTGCCGACGAGCCCACCGGCAACCTCGATCGCGAGACCGCGGCGCAGGTGTATGAACTCATGCTCGACTTGAACCGTCGTCGCGGCACCAGCTTCATCATCGTGACCCACGAGCCCGGCCTTGCCGCCAGCGCCAATCGCGTGCTGCGCCTGGCGGATGGCTACCTTCGTCCCGAAGTGCCCTGACGTCGAAGCACGTCGCAGGCCGATGCTGAAGCAATTGCTCAGTGGTTTGTTCAGGGCCGGGGGGCGCCATACTGCGCGTGAACAGCGCCCGGGCCCGCACGACCCGTCGGCGCCCATGGGGCCGGACGCTGCCGCGAAGGCGGGGCAGGGCGATCGCGCGCTCGTCGCGGGAGACCTGTTGGCTGCGACAGGGTTTTACGAGGCGGCGCTCGCCATCGACCCGGCGTTTGCGCCAGCGCTGAACAATCTCGGACTCTGCCATGCCATGCGTGGCGATCGCGCAGCCATGGCGCGCTGCTTCGATGCACTGCGCAGGCTCGATGCGTCGTGGCAGCCGCCACATGCCAATCTGGGTGCCATTGCCCTGCGCTCGCACCAGTTCACCGAAGCAGGAGAGCATTACGAGGCGGCATTGCAGGCATTGCCCGAAGCCACCGATGCGCAACGCAACGCCAGCGGGCAGGGCCCGGGGCGGGTCGAGCTCCTCAATGCGATTGGCCTCACCATGCAGCGGCGCGGCATGCCGGACGAAGCCGTTGTGCGCTTCCGCGAAGCGCTGCATCTTGAGCCCGGCAACATGGATGCCGCAACCAACCTGCTGTTTGCCTTGTTGCATTCGCCGACCGCATCGCCTGAGGCGGTGTTTGCGCAATTTCGCTCATGGTCGAAGCAGCACGAAGAACCCTTGCGCGATCTCAGGCGGCCGCATGCCAATGTGCGTGACGCGGCGCGGCGCCTGCGCATCGGTTACTGCTCGGGGGATTTCTACGACCATGCCGTGGCGAATTTCATCGAACCGGTTCTGCGCCACCATCATCGCGGCGCGTTCGAGGTGTTCATCTACGCTACACGCGCGCACGACGATGCCCACCGCAAGTCGCTGCGCGCAATCTGCGATGCGGCCGGCGATGCCTGGTGCGAGGCCGCGGGGCTGGATGACGCTGCGCTGGCTGCGCGCATCCGCGACGATGCAATCGACATCCTCATTGACCTGTCTGGGCACACGCTCGGGCACCGCTTGCCGGTGTTCGCCCGCAAGCCCGCTCCGGTGCAGATCAGTTACCTGGGCTACCCGGCGACCACCGGCCTCGAGTGCATGGATTACCGAATCACCGATGCGGTGACCGATCCGGCTGGCGTTGCTGAGGCTTTTCACACAGAGAAATTGTTGCGACTGCCGAATTCGCAGTGGTGTTACCGGCCCAAGCCCACGGCGCCGGCGGTGAGTTCGCTGCCCGCGATGCGCAGCGGGGACATCATGTTCGGCTCCTTCAACAACCCGTCCAAGCTGAATGCGGTGACGCTGGGCCTGTGGGCGCGGGTGCTGCGCGAGCTGCCAACAGCGAACCTCACCGTGGTCAGCGTGACCGATGCCGGCAGCCGCGAGCGCATCGCCGGCTTTTTCGCCGCCGAAGGCATTGCGCCCGCGAGGCTGCGCGTGATGGGGGCGTTGGAGGAGCGCGAGTTCTGGCGCATTCGCGAGGAAATCGATCTGGTGCTCGACGCCTATCCCTACAACGGGACCACCACTACCTGCGAGGCACTGTGGGCCGGGTTGCCGGTGATCACACTGGCCGGGACTCATGGGCAGTCGCGGACGTCGGACAGTCTTCTCACGGCGATCGGGCTGTCGGAGTTCATCGCCTCCGATGCCGAGCGGTTTGTGGTCATCGCCCGGGAATGGGCGGCGCCGGCGCAGCGCGTGGGCCTCGCCGCATTGCGCGCGGATCTGCGCGATCGCATGCAAAGGCATGGCCTGTGCGATGGGCCGGCCTTCACGCGCGCACTGGAGGCGCTATATCGCAAGGCCTGGTCGGCCTGGTGCGCTGCACCCGGCACTGCCCCCGGGCATCACGCGGAGGAAAGACCATGACGAGGCGGCTGCACATCGGCGGTACCGTGGCGCGCGAGGGCTGGGAGGTGCTCAACGCCAACCCCGCGCCCTATGTGGACCACGTGGGCAATGCCAACGACCTGTCGCAATTCCCGGACGAAACCTTCGATGCGATCTACGCCTCGCATGTCATCGAGCATCTCGATTACACCGGCGAATTGCAGAAAAGCCTGAAGGATTGGTGCCGCGTGCTGGTGCCGGGCGGGCAGTTGCTGGCCAGCGTGCCGGACATGGATGTGCTGGCCGAACTGTTCCTGCGCAGGGAAGCGCTCAGCCTCGACGAGCGCTTTGCCGTGATGCGCATGTTGTTCGGAGGGCACGTGGACCGGTACGACTACCACGCGGTGGGACTGAACGAGGCCTTTCTCGGCTGGTTTCTTGCAGAAGCGGGATTCGTGGGCGTGCAGCGGACAGCGTCATTCGGCCTCTTCGAGGACACCAGCATGTATCGCTTCAAGGGCGTGGCGATCAGCCTGAACCTCATTGCGCGCAAGCCCGGGTCTGCGGGGTTGTAGCGGAAAACGGCAGGCAGGATTCCTGTGCCGGGAGTGGGCCGGCGGGCATGCTTCGTGCAAAAATACGGGTTCGCCCAATCGAATAGGGAAGAACCGCAATGCCCGCACTCGTACTCAACGGTAAGGCCCTGTCTCTGGAAATGGAAGCCGAACTCGGCAAGCGCGTCACTGCGTTGCGCGCAGCGGGCAAGGGGGGCAATGAGCCGCCGATTCTCGCCACCATCCTCGTCGGTGACGACCCGGCCTCAGCCACTTACGTGAAAATGAAAGGCAATGCCTGCCAGCGCGTGGGCATGGAGTCGCGAAAGGTCGTGTTGCCGCAATCGACCACCACGGAACAGTTGCTGGCCAAAATCGACAAGTTGAACGCCGATCCGCGAGTGCACGGTATTTTGCTGCAGCACCCGGTGCCTTCGCAGATCGACGAGCGTGCCTGCTTCGACCGCATTGCGCTCGCCAAGGACGTGGACGGCGTCACGGTGCTGGGCTTCGGCAAGATGGCCATGGGCGAAGCCGCCTACGGTTCGGCCACGCCAGCCGGCATCATGCGGCTGCTCGCGCATTACAAGATCACGCTGGCCGGCAAGCACGCGGTGGTGGTGGGGCGCAGCCCCATCCTCGGCAAGCCGGTGGCCATGATGCTGCTGAATGCCAACGCCACGGTCACCATCTGCCACTCGAAGACGCAGGGCCTGCCCGACCTCGTTCGCCAGGCCGACATAGTGGTGGGGGCGGTGGGCAAGCCGCAGTTCATCAAGGGGGCGTGGATCAAGCCGGGTGCCGTGGTGGTGGACGCCGGCTATCACCCGGGCGGCGTGGGCGACATCGAGATCCCGGCAGTCATCGATACCTGTTCGGCTTACACGCCGGTACCCGGGGGCGTGGGCCCGATGACCATCGCGACCCTCATGGCGCAGACCGTGGAGGCGGCGGAAAAGGCGGCTGGCTAGGCGTTCCCATCATGAAGTCTCGGCTATAGTAGAGCGTCGTTGGGGTGGGAATTTTTCAGACCATGTCGGGCAGGCCGGCGGTGGCGCCGGGACGGCCAGGCACGATCGCAACAGTTCGATTCATCAGAAGAAACAGGAGAAAGTAGTGTCAATCGAAAAAGTAGCGGTAATTGGCAGTGGACTCATGGGTCATGGCATTGCGCAGGTGGCTGCGATGTCGGGCCAGACGGTGGCGCTCATCGACAAATCCGAGGACGCCCTGGCATTCGCCAGGCAGAAAATGGGCGACAGCCTGAAGCGCCTCGCCGAGAAGGGAAAAATCAAGGACACCCCGGAAGCCGTGCTGGGCCGGATCCGCACGACATCGAGCCTCGCAGACGGTGTTCGCGATGCGCAGTATGTCGTTGAAGCCGTGTTCGAGGACATCAACCTCAAGCGCAACCTGCTGGCGGAAGTGGAAGCCCACGCGCCCAAGGGCACCATCCTCGGCACCAATACCAGCGGCCTGTCGATCCAGGCGATCTCCGGCAAGGTCAAGGCCAAGGAAAAGGTCATCGGCATGCACTGGATGAACCCGCCGCAATTGATGAAACTGGTGGAAATCATCAAGAGCAACAAGACCGACGATGCCACGCTGCAGACCACGCTGGACCTGTGCACGCGCTACGGCAAGGAGACGGTGATTTCGCAGCGCGACGTTTGGTTCTTCCTCGCCGCGCGCGCCCGCGTCGGCTTTTCCATCGAGAACTGCGCCATGCAACTGGCCGGGGTCGCCGACCACCGGACGCTGGATGCGGTCACCCGCTACAAGATCGGCCTGCCGATGGGCGAATTCGAGCTGCTCGACTTCACCGGTGCGGTCGACATCCGCCCCAAGGGGCTGGCCTCCGTCGAGGAAATCCTCAAGGAACACCCCGACTACGAGCCGTGGCCGGAATTCCGCAATGCGTATACGTATCTCGCCAAGGAAGTCTGGGCCGACATGGCGGCCAAGGGCCTTTCCGGCGTGAAGACCGGTCATGGCTTCTATGAATATCCCGGCAAGAAGTACGTGAAGCCCGACATCCCCAGGGAACTCGCGGATAAGGTGGATCCGGTGCAGCTCATGGCGCCGGCCCTCAATGCTGCCGCCTGGTGCGTGACCAACGGCGTGGGCAGCGTGGAGGACGTCAATAAGTCCATGCGCCTCGCATTCGGCTGGCCGAAGGGGATCTTCGACTACATTCCCGACTACGGCATCGCGAAGATCATCGAAGTGCTGAACGCCAAGGAAAAGGCGGCGCCCAAGTGGCTGCACGGGTTCTATCGCGTCGATCCTCTGTTGGCGAACTGGAAGTCCTGAAGCGGACGCTCGTCTGCTGATTCATTGAACGAGGGAACGCCGCCGGCAGCGGCGTGTTCCCGAGCACACCCGGAGGAAAATCATGACCATCAATGACGCCATCAACTATGAAAGGCGCGAGAGCGTTGCCTGGATCACGCTCACGCGCCCTGACCAGATCAATGCCATCAACGACAACGTCCGCAATGGCCTCGTGCAAGCACTGGAGCAGGCCGACGCCGACGGAGAAGTGCGCGCCATCGTCCTGACGGGCTCGGGGCCGCGGGGATTCTGCGCCGGTGCCGACATCAAGGAGGCACGGGGAGCGGAGACGCCGGTGGAAGCGCGGCGACGGATGCTGCGCACCACCTACCTCGACGCCCTCGAGCGTGCCACCAAGCCCACCATTGCAGCCATACACGGCATTTGCATGGGCGGCGGCTTCGAAATTGCGCTGGCCTGCGACATCCGGATCGCCTCGGCTGATGCCATCTTTGCGTTGCCGGAGACGGGGCTCGGGCTGATCCCCGGCGGCGGCGGTACGCAGCGCCTGCCACGCATTGTCGGCCTCGGCCGCGCGCTCGACCTGATGCTCACCGGCGACCGCATCGATGCGCAGGAAGCATTCCGGATTGGCGCCGTTTCCCGGCTGGTCACGGACAACACCCAGCTGGCAGCGGAGGCCGAAAAAGTCGCGCTGCGCATCGGCGCCAAACCGCCTACGGCGACTGCCTATGCCAAGGAAGCGGCGCGCACGGGCATCGAACTCGACCTGAAGGCCGGGCTGCAGCTGGAGAAGACCCTGTTCACCATGCTGCTCACGACCGAGGACCGGCGCGAGGCCGCAGCGGCATTCAAGGAAAAGCGCAAGCCGAACTTCACCGGCAAGTAGGCGTCCTGCCGGGATCGAAACCGGCACCAAAAGCGTTGTCAGTATTCAATCGGTGCAAGTCAGCGCAACGGGTATCCGACAGAAAAATTGTCAGGATATCCTGGCGCTGGCGGCGCGCCGTCAGCGCGCCGGCGGTATCGAGTAGGTCGCCGTCACGTGGGCCACCAGGTCCTCGCTGCCTTCCGAATAGATCGACACCTCGCCCACCGCCAGCCGCTTGCCGACTTTAAGCAACCGGACATCGCACAGCACGTCGCGGTGCGTGGGCTTGTTCAGGAAGTTGATGTTGAGGCTGGTGGTGACGGCGAGCGGCACCAGCCCGATCTCGCCCAGCACTGCAGCGTACAGGGCGGCATCGGCCAGGGCCATGAGGGTGGGGCCGGACACCGTGTCGCCGGGCCGCAGATGTTTCCTGTGCACGCGGAGCCGCGCCTTGGCGCTGCGCCTGCCCAGGGCTTCGAGCACGATGTGCCCGTCCATGTCCAGATGGTATTCGCGAAGCAGCGCCTGCACGCTCTCCACTGTGACTGCAGGCGGCATCACCTCAGCGCCACTCGATCTTCTCGCCGACCTTCTTGGGCCAGTAGGCGCGGAAATGTTCCACCAGGCGCTCGGTGTGCTCGTGCATGGTGAGGTAGGCCTTCTTGGCATTGCCCGCGATGATGGCGGCGGCGATGCGGCTGTGGTCGTGCACGATGTGATCTTCGAGCACCTTGCGATCGAGGCT